>JBMFRD010000017.1:3242-11785 GCA_049968295.1 Minisyncoccia bacterium | reverse complement strand
TTGTGATGCGTCTGGTGCGTAGGGTGAGAGTCGAACTCACGCGGGCACTTTGGCCAACGGTTTTACAGACCGCCCCCGGCCCCTACGGGACTACCTACGCAATTAAAAATATCTTAACAAAAAAATATTTGAACTGCAAGAATTTGCATAAGGTCATAACATTTTGGAAAATCCAAAACATAGCTATTACATAGTAATTTATAAAATATAAAAAATTAACGACCTTGATGTAGTTTATATACTTTAAATTTTTTAAATGTGTTTGATTTGGGTGGAATTTTTAATTTAATTTTAATTTGATTTTTATTTTTTAACTTTATATTATAATTGTGATGTCCAAAATAAATACTAATTTTATTTTTGTGGTTGGCGGAGTGATGTCTGGAATTGGAAAAGGCGTGACTGTGGCTTCAACTGCAAGAATTTTAAAAGACTATGGTTTTAAAACTACAGCTGTAAAAATTGATCCTTATTTAAATGTTGATGCCGGCACTATGAATCCAACTGAACATGGCGAAGTTTTTGTTACTGAAGATGGAATGGAATGCGATCAAGATATTGGCAATTACGAAAGATTTTTAGATGAAAATATTTTAAAAGATAATTATATGACTTCAGGCGCGGTTTATCGCGAAGTAATTAACCGCGAAAGAGATTTAGAATATAATGGCAAATGCGTTCAAATTATTCCACATGTTACTGATGAAATTGAATCTCGGCTTTTAAACGTTGCTTCTAAAAACAAGGCTGATTTTGTCTTAGTTGAAATTGGCGGTACAGCTGGCGAATATGAAAATTTATTATTTTTGGAAACAGCGCGAATTATGCGCTTAAAAATGCCAGGCAAAGTTATTTTTATGTTAGTAAGTTATTTGCCTATTCCTGAAAAATTAGGCGAAATGAAAACTAAACCAACTCAACATGCGGTTCGCGCGTTAAATTATGCTGGCATTCAACCAGATATAATTATTGCTCGTTCTTCAAGGCCGTTAGATCAAGTTCGAAAAAGAAAAATTTCTTTGTTTTGCAATGTTCGGCCAGAAGATGTTATTTCTGCGCCAGATATTGATTCAATTTATGAGGTGCCGGTTAATTTTGAAAAAGATAATTTAGGAAAAAATATTTTAAAAAAATTTAATTTAAAACCAAAAAAACATAATTTTGCTGAATGGGAAAAATTAGTTTATAAAATAAAATCAGCTAAAAAATCAATTAAAATTGGAATTGTTGGAAAATATTTTGGCATTGGCGATTTTACGCTTTCCGATTCTTATATTTCAGTAATTGAAGCTATTAAACACGCTTCTTGGTATTTAAATTTAAAGCCAGATATTTCTTGGTTAGACGCTGGTCAATTTGAAGAACATCATCAAAAAATAAATGAATTAAAAAATTATGACGCAATAATTGTTCCGGGCGGATTTGGCGCGCGTGGAGTTGAAGGCAAAATTTTGGCTATTGAATATGCGCGCAAACATAAAATTCCATTTTTAGGATTATGTTATGGCATGCAATTAGCTGTTATTGAATTTAGCCGCAATGTTTGTGGTTTAAAAAAAGCGCATACCACTGAAGTTAATCCAAAAACTCCGCATCCAGTTATTTCTACTTTGCCCGAACAAGCTAAGCGGATTTTAAATCATAAAGATTTAGGTGGTACAATGCGGCTTGGCGCTTATGTTTGCGAATTAAATAAACAAAGCAAAAGTTTTGAATTATATCAATCAAAATTAGTTACTGAACGGCACAGGCATCGCTATGAATTTAACAACGAATACCGGGATATTTTAGAAAAAAAAGGAATGATGATTGCCGGTATAAATCCAGATAGAAATTTAGTTGAAATTATTGAACTTAAAAACCACCCTTATTTTGTTGGTACCCAGTTTCATCCTGAATTAAAATCCAGACCATTACATCCGCACCCATTATTTATTGGATTAATTAAAGCTGCCAAAGAAAAACTGGGTGAGCGACGGGATTTGAACCCGTAACCTCCAGGGCCACAACCTGGCGTTCTAACCGGATTGAACTACGCCCACCATATTTTAAAAATACTATTTTATTTAAAAAGTTTCAAATATTTTTTAAAAAAAATTTTAAAAATTTATAAATTATTTGTTTAAATTTAAAAATTATGATACAATATTTTAAATTTATGAAAATAAATAATTTTAAACCAACAATTTTTAAAGCTTCTAGCTTTGATTTGGTAAA
Source organism: Minisyncoccia bacterium (assembly GCA_049968295.1). Lineage (GTDB taxonomy): Bacteria > Patescibacteriota > Minisyncoccia > UBA6257 > 2-01-FULL-56-20 > JANWZH01. Next base: position 9,568 of record JBMFRD010000017.1, on the reverse strand, counting down.
ATTTAAAAAAGAATATCAGCCAAAAGAAATTATTGATAATTTTAAAGATCAGCTTGAAGATTATTTTTTAATTACTCATCCTAAATATAAATTTATTAAAGATTATCAAAAAGATTTTGAGGAATTTGTAAAAAAATATTCTAAAGGTCAAACAATAGAAGATATTGGAAATTGGATTTATTTTCCGTGGAGCAATACTTTGATCCATGTTTTAGAAGAAAAACATTTTTTTCAAACCAAGACCGCGCGGAATATTTACCTTTTAACTTATGAAGAACAAAATAAATTTTATAATGCCAAAATTGGAATTGCGGGTTTAAGTGTTGGAAGCCACGCAGCTTTAACTTTAGCAATGGTCGGCGCTTCAAAATATATGAAAATTGCGGATAATGATGTTATTTCTTTGTCTAATTTAAATAGAATTAGATATCCTTTAAAATCTATTGGCCAAAATAAAGCTTTATTTGCTGCTAGTCAAATATATGAAATGAATCCTTATGCGAATATAAAAATTTACAGCGATGGCTTAAATGAAAAAAATATTGAAGAATTTTTATTAAGACCCAAGATAGATGTTTTAGTTGAAGAAATGGATAATTTATATTTAAAGATTAAAATTCGGGAGATTGCAAAAAAGCATAGAATTCCAGTAATTATGGCCACTGATCATGGGGATAATATTTTAGTTGATATTGAACGTTATGATTTAAAGCCAAATTATCCAATTTTGCATGGATTACTTGGCAAAATGAGCTCAAAAGATTTTGCTAGTGTTGAAAAAGATAATTTAGTTAAATTAACTGCAAAGCTAGCTGGCGCAGAATTAGGGAATACCAGAATGTTTAAATCTTTGTTTGAAGTTGGAAAAACAATTTATTCTTGGCCGCAATTAGGCAATGCCGCGACTTTATGCGGTGCAGTTTTAACTTACTTGGCTAAAAAAATTATTTTAGGACAAAAACTTAAAGAAGGCAGGTTTTTAGTTGATTTAGAAAATTTATTAGGATTTATTTCCCAAGAGGAAATTAAAGAAAAAGAAAAGATATTAAAAAAATTTTTTAGTAATGTATAATAAGTTTTAAAAATATGATCACGAAGGATGCAATTAATAAAATTTTAAATCAAAGTATTAATGCGCCTTCGGGAAGTAATTCTCAACCTTGGGAATTTATTGTAAAAGGAAATAAAATCAAAATAAAATATTTACCAGAAAAAGATCATCCTATTTTAAACTATAAAAATAGAGGAACCTTAATTGCCTGCGGAGCTTTAATTGAAAATATTTTAATTACAGCCAGCCATTATGGTTTTTCTCCTGAATTTAAAATCAATGAAAATTTTAAAGATAATATCATTGCTGAAATTATTTTAAATGAAACTGGCAATAAGTATTTTGCTGAAAATTTATTTGATTTTATTAAACTTAGAACTACTAATCGTAAAAAATTTAGCAAAGAAAAATTAAGCGAGGCAGATAAAAATTATCTTTTTGCTGATGCTTTAAACTATGGCAATTTTAAAGTTTATGTTATTGAAGACGAAAAAATTAATGAAGCTGCCAAACATTTAGCTTATGACACTTATTTAAATTTTAAAAATGAAAAACTTCACGAAATTTTGTTTAAAGAAATTTTATTTGATGATCAAAAAGCCAAAGCTGGTGAGCAAGGTCTTTATATAAAAACAATGGAATTTGCCCCGCCGCAAATTCCAATTATTAAATTGCTTAAAAATAGAAAAATTTTTGAATTTTTTGATAAGTTTGGAATGTCAAAAAATATTTATAATGATTCAGTTAAAATGTATTCTTCTGCCGGAGCTTTGGTTGCTATTAGTTTGCCAAACAATGACAAGGATTTTATTAATCTCGGAAGATTTTTGGAAAATATTTGGTTAAAAGTTACAAAATTAAATTTAAGCTTGCATTTAATAACTGGAATTTTGTTTTTCTGGCAACAAGCTAATTTTGGAAATGCGGGTATTTTTAGTGATTTAGAAAAGAAAATTATTAATGAAAGTTATCAAAAAATAAAAGAAATTTTTGAGACAAAAGAAGATTTAATCGGGTTAATTTTTAGAATAGGCAAAAGCAATCCGCCATCAGCAATTTCATTTAAAAAAGGGCCAAAAATTTATTTTGAAAATGAATAATTATAAACATTTTGTTTATCCAAAAGATATTAACCAAAGATTAAAAGAATTAAAAACCAAAAAAGCGGAATTTTGGCTGGATTTGGGCAAAAATCAATTTGATAAATTAATCAAATTTATACTTGATTCAACTCCAGCTTACAGGCAATTTTTAAAAGATAATGGCATAAACCCTCAAAAAATTAAAGGCTTTGAAGATTTAAAAAATTTGCCATTAATGAATAAAAATATTTATTTAAAAAAATATAATTATTTAGATCTTTTTCCTTTTAGAAATATTTCTTCAAAAACAGTTTCTGCAACTTCTGGCTCAACTGGCGAACCATTTTATTTTCCCAGAGGAGAAAATTTAGATGAGCAATATAAATATGTTTCTGAGATTTTTTTAAAAAATCAATGGGAAGTAGATAAGCTAAATACATTAGAAATAATATGTTTTGGTTTAGGATTATGGATTGGTGGTATTTATACTAATAAAGTTGTTGATGAATTAAGAAAAGATGGTTATAAAATAACTGTTGCGCCGGTTGGAACCAATAAATTTTTTGTATTAAAAACATTTAAAAATTTAGCAAAATTTTATGATCAAATTATTTTGGTTGGTTATCCGCCATTTATTAAAGATTTAGCTGACGAGTTTGACTTAGATGGTGTTAATTTTAAAAATTATAAAATTAGAATTTTAAATGCCGCAGAAGGATTTTCAGAAAAATTTAGAGAATATATTGCTAAAAAATTTAATTTAACTAATAAATTAAATGACAATATTAATATTTATGGATCAGTTGAACTTGGAGGAATGGCTAATGAAACCGCTTTTTCAAATTTAATTCGTTCTATTGTTGTTGAAAAAGATAAGATTTTTAAAAACATATTTAAAGAAGCAAATCGTATTCCAACCTTAGCCCAATATCATCCTTATATTGTTTGGTTTGAAGAAAAAGATGGTTCGATTTTAGCCAGCGGTTATGGAGATTCTATTCCGCTTTTAAGATATGCTTTTCCAGACAGAGGCGGAGTAATAACTTTTGATGAAATGGTTAAAAAGTTAAAAGATAGTGGAATTGATATTTTTGAAAAAGCCAAAAAATATGGTTTTAGCAATAAAATTTTAAAACTGCCATTTGTTTATGTTTATGAACGTTCTGATTTTGCGGTATCTTTGGTTGGAATTAATTTATATCCTGAATATATTAAAATTGCTTTATTTAATAAAGATTTGCAAAAAAAATTAACAGGTAAATTTTCAATGGAAGTAATTTATACTTCTAATTATAGTCAAAAACTTCATATTCATATTGAACTTAAAAAAAATCAAAAACCATCGCTTAAACTTAAAGAAAAAACAAAAAAAGAAATTATTAAATCTTTGCTTAAAAATTCAACCGAATATAATCATCTTTATTTAGGTGCCTCTGAAAAATACAAAAAACAACTTGAGCCAGAAATACTTTTCCATTTTTATGAAGATGAAAAATATTTTAGACCCGGAATCAAACAACGATGGTCTATAAAGTAAGATTTTTTATTGATAATTATTATGGTTATAGATTTTAATTTAATTTCTGTAGGTCTTTCTTTAATTGGAATGGGACTTTTTGGATTTATAGTTTATTTTTCTGATAAAAATAGTGCAACCAATAAATCATTTTTATTATTAACCATTTTTGGAATTTTATGGGGGATTTTTAATTATTTATATCATCAACCGAATTTAAATTCTTTAGCACTTGTACTTTTAAAAACCCATTTATTTTTTGCTTTATGGTATACTTTTTTTACTTTTAATTTCTTATATATATATCCAAACAAAAAATTTTATTTTCCTAATTGGTATAAATATTTTTTAATCCCCGTTACTTTTTGTATTGCAATATTAACTTTAACTCCATTAGTTTTCGAAAAAATTATTTACTTTACTCCAGATAACAAAATTGGAGATGTAAAAACTGGACCAGGAATGATATTATTTGGCCTATTTATTTTTTTATTGTTAGTTGCGGGTATTTTAAATTATATTATTAATTTTATAAAAAGAAGACAAATTATTAATAATGTAAATAAACTTTTTGATCCATCAACTTTTTTATTTATAGGCATTATTGTAACATTTTTTTTGCATATAATTTTTAATTTAATTTTGCCTAATGTTTTTAAAAACACTCAATATACAATTTTGGGTCCGATTTTTACATTCCCATTTATATTTTTGTCCGCATATTCTATTTTGAGATTTAATGTTTTTAATGTAAGAATAGTTTTTACTGAAATATTTATTTTTGTTTTATTAGTGGCTTCACTTTTTCAAATTTTAATTGGAAATAATCTTTATGAAATTTTAATAAGATTTTTTATATTTATTTTGATTTTTGTTTTTAGCATTTTGCTTATTCGTGGGACGAGGAGAGAGATTGAACAAAAAGAAGAGCTTCAAAGATTAAATTTAGAGTTAGAAAGAGCTAACCGTTTAAAATCTGAATTTTTGTCTTTTGCTTCGCATCAGTTAAAAAGTCCAATGGCAGTTATTAAAGGTTATGTTAGTTTAATGGTTGATGGAACAATTCCTAATGTGCCGGATCAGGTTAAAGATTTTGCTTTCAAAATAAAAAAATCAATAGATGACCTGCTTATTTTAATTGAAGAATTTATGGATTATAGAAAAATTGACGAAAACAAAATGGATTTTAATTTTGAGGTAGTTGAAATTGTCGGTTTTGTTAAAGAAATTTTTGAAAATTACAAGTTAATTGCCAAAGAAAGAAATTTAGAATTTAGCTTTGAAAGCAATATTTCTGAAGCTAAAGTCAATATTGATAAAATTAGGTTTGCGCAAGTTATTCAAAATTTAATTGATAATGCTTTAAAATATACTAAGCAAGGTTTTGTTCGGGTTGGTTTAAATAAAAAAGATAATAATATTTTAATTTGCGTTAAAGATTCTGGAATCGGAATGTCAAAAGAGCTGCAAGCTAATTTATTTAATCAGTTTGTGCGCGAACAGTCAATTAAAAAAGAAATTCAAGGCACTGGTTTAGGGCTTTATATTGCTAAATATATTATTGAAAATCACAAAGGTAAAATTTGGGCAGAGTCCGAAGGCGAAAACAAAGGAAGCCAATTTTGCATTGAAATTCCACTTTTAAATAACTAATTTTAACAATAAATAATTTTGTATAAGCCTGCATAAATTCAAACACATTTTATCCTTATAATCTAAAATTTATAATTTTTCTGCTTTGAAATTTTGCCGCCAAACAAGTAAATCTGCTTGAGGCATAAAGGGCATATAAAAATTTGACAATTCTTTTTTTTACTAAACTTTTTAGTAGAAGATTGAAAACCTTCAGAAAATATCAGAAACCTAGCAATTGCCACTAAGGTGGCGCTTTACGGGGCTAAGGAGAAGTGTTAAACTTACCTTACCCTATTTTATTTATGAATAAAATTTCTTTAAGAAAAATTAAATTATCCGATAAAAAATATTTTGCAAAATGGTGGAGAGATAAAGATCTGCTTAAATTAACAAGCGGCGTTTTAAATCCGATTTCTGATAAAAAAGTGGAAGAATATTTTTTAGCAATGATTAAAACTGTTACTGATTATCATTTTATGATTCTTTTTAATAAAAAAGTTATTGGTCATATTGCTTTAGTAAAAAGAAAAGGCAGTTGGTATGAAACCCAAATTGTGATTGGCGAAAAGCAATACTGGGGTAAAGGATACGGCACAAAAGCAATTCAATTACTTCTTAAAAAAGCAAAGAAGTTAGGTATTTCAAAGATATATTTGGAAGTCAGACCAAATAATACAAGAGCGATCACGGCTTACGAGAAAAGTGGTTTTGTAAAAATTGGAATAAAAAAATATCCGAAAAATAAGCATCTTCTTCAAACATTAAGAATGGAGTTTGATACAACGAAATTATGTGAGTTTTAAGGAGGTTGTATTTATATTTATAAATGCGGTAAGGAATTTTATAATAAACTTATTAAAAAAGACTACTATAATTATAATGGTTATTCTATAGAAGTTTATAAATTAAAAACTTAAGAATTTTTATGATTTAATTAATTTTAATCAATGAATAAAAAACTTGCCAAAGAAATATGTAATATGGCTAAAAAAGATCAAGCAATGCGTAAATTAGCTTTAAAAACCGGCAAATGGAATAAAAA
>JBMFRD010000017.1:0-3142 GCA_049968295.1 Minisyncoccia bacterium | reverse complement strand
ATTGATAAATTGCATACAACAAAAATGAAACAAATTATAAAAAAATACGGTTGGCCAACTATTTTTTTAGTTGGCAAAAAAGCAAGTAATTGCGCTTGGCTTCTTGTTCAACACGCAGATCACGACATTGCTTTTCAAAAGAAATGTCTTAAATTAATAGAAGAATCTTATCAAAAAGACAAAAAATCAATTAATCCTTCCCATATCGCATATCTTACTGATAGAATTTTATTTAATGAAGGCAAAAAACAAATATTTGGAACTCAATTTTATTTTGATCAAAATAAAAAATTAAAATTATATCCTTTAAAATCAACAAAAAATATTGATAAATTAAGAAAAAAATATCAATTGCCTCCACTTAAAACTTATATAAAAATTGCTAAAAACTTCAAATAAATAATTGTTGTTTTTTCTAATGTTTAAATAATATTTGTTTCTAATTTTTAACTCCTTTTTACCTTTTTAACTTTGGTTTTTAATTTTTTTGTCATTGCGAGCCCGAGACATCTGGGCGAAGCAATCTTACATTAGTGTTAGTTTTTTAAAATACATTTTATTGTAATAGCAAAAATACTATTACCAATTTACTATCTTATCTCGACGGCCGTCGAGATAAGATAGTAGAGTTAAAAAATTTTTAAAAACAAAAAACGTTATAAATTGTCCCAAAACCGCAATTTGAAAAACCAAAACTTTTGTGGGAAAATGTATATAATAAAACACAGACAAACTTTTTTTATTAAACAATTATGAATTTGTTTAATTATTTTAAAAAGTTTAATAAATTTTACTATAAACATTATGGAAAATTTGTTGAAAAACATTAAAGAGATTTTAGAAAATTTAACTAGTTCTGATGACTTGAAAAAGCTGTTTATAGAAGTTTTGAATTTTGAAAACATAACAACCAATCCTGTTAATATACCAAACGAAAACGAAATTCAAAATTTAATTTTAGATTTAGAAATTATAGCCAAAAGCAGCCCAACGCTTGTTTTTTATATTAAAACTAAGGCGTTTTTTGACGGCAGTTTTTATTCTGAACGTATCATAAGAAGTATGGAACGAAAGATTGTAAATCAAATTTTTAAAAATTATCATCAAAGCAATTTATTTATTTTTTCTGATAAAGAAAATTCTTATTGGGATTTTGTTTATCCAATAAATTACGGAAGAAAAATAGTTTTAAAAAGATTTAATATAAATCCTGATAATCGTTCTAAACTTAGAACGCCAGTAGAACAACTTTCAAAATTATTTATTAATCCAAAAGACAATAAAACAATTTTTGAAAGGTTAGAATTAACTTTTAATACCGAAGCAGTATCCGAAAGTTTTTATAAAGACTATATTAAAGTTTTTAATAACATTAAAGAAAACTTGTTAAAACAATTAAACGACAATGAAAAAATTCATTGGTTTACTCACCAACTTTTAAATAGGCTAATGTTTTTATATTTTGTTCAAAAAAGAGATGTTTTTGGAAAAAATAAAAATTTTTTAGCACATTTTTGGAATATTTATAGAAATTATAACGAAGGCAAAAATGAATTTTATGAAAAATGGCTAAAAGTTTTATTTTTTGAAGCGTTAAATGGCAGATTTTATCCAAAAGATTATTTTAAAATAGATAAAATTGATTTGAATAATATTTTGCAATTAGCGCCGCATTTAAATGGCGGACTTTTTAAAGAAAACCCTGAATTTGATTATATCGATGTTAAAGTAAACGATGATTTATTTATAGAAATTTTTGAATTTTTAGAGTCTTATAATTTTACAGTTAGGGAAAGCACTCCTTTGGAAGAAGATTTAGAGATTGATCCAGAAATGCTTGGAAATATTTATGAAATGATTGTAAATGTTAGCGATAATCCTAAAGAAGACGAACAACACAAAGCTGGAATTTTTTATACACCAAAAACAGAAATTGACTTTATGATCAGAAGATCATTAGTCGAACTATTATTTAACAAAACAAAAATTTCTAAAGAAAAGCTTTATCAATTTGTTTTTCCTGAGCTAGATGAAGAAATTATTCCTTATTTTTCAAAAGAAGAAATTCAAAAAATTTATAAAATTTTAGATGAAATAACCATAATTGATCCGGCTTGTGGATCGGGGCATTATTTAGTAGTAGCAACTCAAATTATTTTTGAACTTAAAAAAATTTTATGGAAAAAATTAGGAAACGACGATCAATCGTTTAATGCTTTTGAGGAAAAATTAAAAATTATTGAAAATTCTATTTTTGGAGTAGATATAAAAGATTGGGCAGTTGAAATTGCTAAATTAAGATTGTGGTTGGATTTAATGATATCAGCCAAAGACGAGGATTTTTATCCCGGCGGAAAAGCTCTTCTCCCTAATTTAACTTTTAAAATTAGAATTGGTGATAGTTTGGTTCAGGAAATTGGAGGGATATTTTTTAGAGTTCGTGAGATAAAAGACATCCCCGTTTCTTTAAGAGCTTTAAAAAATCAATTAATAGAAGCGAAAAAAGATTATTTTTATAATAAAAAACCTGAGCAATGGGTTAAAAGCAGAGAATTAGAATTTTTTAAAGCATTACTTGAAGACAAAATTAATAATTTAAAAAAAGAAAAGTCAGAAATAGAAAAAAAGAAAATCAAAATTCAACAGTTTGAATTTGATAAAGAAAAAATTAAAAATAATTTATCTGTTTCTTTTGATAATCTCTCTAAATCAGACGAAGAAAAATTAAATTCTATTAATGAACAAATAAAAATTTTAAACGAGGAAAAAGAAAAGCTTTCTTTAAAAAGAAAATTTGCTTTTTGGGCAATTGAATTTTCTGAAATTTTATCCGGAGAAAAAGAAGGGTTTGATATAGTTATTGCTAATCCGCCTTATGTTCGGCAAGAAGCAATTGTTGATTTAATTGGCGGAAGAAAACCAAAAGAATATAAAAATAAATTAATTGAGCAAACACAATTAGATTGGGCATCATCTGAATTTGATAAAAATTCTCCAATTCCTCAAAGATTTGATAAACGTTGCGATTTATACGTTTATTTTTATCTAAAAGGATTAAAACTTTTAAGCCCGGATGGAATTTTGTGTTATATTTCTTCAAACGCTTGGTTAGATGTTGGTTACGGAAAGATTTTGCAGGAAG
>JBMFRD010000016.1:10536-12261 GCA_049968295.1 Minisyncoccia bacterium | reverse complement strand
ATAGCGTCAAAACTTTGACATTTAAAACCATATTTTTTAACTAATTTTTTAACTTCATTTATTAATCCTTGTTTAATCATTAAATCAACTCTTTTATCAATTCTTTGATATAAAATTTCCTTAGGTAAATTAATTCCAATTTTTAACGGATTAAAAATTCTTTCGTTTTTATTTCTTTGTTTGCTAAAAGGTTCGCCGCTTAAAATTGAAATTTCTAAAGCGCGAATAATTCGACGCGGATTTTTAGGGTCAACAATATATTGGGCCTCTGGATCTAAATCAACTAATTTTTTAAATAAATAATCAGTGCCGTATTTATTTAATTCGTTTTCAAGTTCTTTTCTTAATTTTTTATTTGGTTTAATTTTTGGAATATTTAAATTTTCAGTCACAGCTTGAACATAAAGCCCGGTGCCGCCAACCAAAAAAGGAAGTTTTCCTTTGTTTAAAATTTTTTTAATTTTTAAAATGGCATCTTTTTTAAAATTTGCCACAGTATAATTTTGATTTGGATTTTTAATGTCAATTAAATAATGCTTAATTATTTTTTGCTCTTTTTTAGTGGCTTTAGCCGTACCAATATCCATTCCACGATAAATTTGACGGGAATCAGCTGAAACTATTTCACCATTAAATTTTTTAGCAAGTTTAATTGATAAAGAAGTTTTACCACTGGCAGTTGGACCAACAATTACAATAATTTTAGATTTTTCATTATTCATATTTTAATTAATAAATTTTATTTATTATGGCAAAATTATTGTTTTTATTATATTATAAAATTAGGAGGTTGAAAATATGAACACCAGAACAATTATGATCATAGGAATGATTGCTTATCTTTTGATAGTTATTTATTTTTTTTATCCTGAAAAACATAATGATGATTAGAAATCAAAAATAATTTAACAAAAAAACTAAAAAGCCGAATTTATTCGGCTTTTATATTTTATTTTTTATTTCGTTTTGAATTTTATCAATGAAATTTTGTAATTTTAATTCTCCGTTTTTAAATTCAGAATATTTTTTTAAATATTCTTCTGGATGACGAATTGAAACCAAATTATTATTTTTTTCTTTTTCACCAATAATTAAAATATAAGGAATATGCATTAATTCCGCTTCGCGAATTTTTTTGCCCAAAGTTTCATTGCGATTATCAAGCTCAACTTCAATATTATTTTCTTTTAAAATTTTTAAAATTTTTTGACTATAATTTATAAATTTATCGCTAATTGGCAAAATTTTTACTTGTAAAGGCGAAAGCCATAATGGCAAATAACCACAAGTTTTTTCAAGCAAAAAAGCCATAAATCTTTCAAAAGAACCCATAATTGCCCGGTGAATAATAACTACTGGTTTTTCTTTTCCTTTTTCATCAATATAATAAAGATTAAATCTTTTAGCTGAATAATAATCAACTTGAACTGTGCCAATAGTATCTTCTTTGCCAAAAATATTTTTAATTTGAATATCTATTTTTGGTCCATAAAAACTGGCTTCGCCCGGAGCTTCAATAAATTTATGATTTAAATCTTGTAATGCTTTTTTTAAAATATTAGATCCTTTTTGCCATATTTTTTTATTTTTAATATCGCCAAATTTTTCTTTATTTTTAAAATCCGGCAAAGAAAGTCGATACCAATAGTCGCTTATTTTAAAATCTTTATAAACTTCTTTTGACATTTCTAAAACATTTTCTATTTCCTGCTGAAGCTGATTTTC
>JBMFRD010000016.1:0-10341 GCA_049968295.1 Minisyncoccia bacterium | reverse complement strand
GTTTTCAATTTCAATTGGCGCATACATATCATCTTTATAATGAGCTAAGTGCCCTGATTTTTTATATAAATCTTCTTTAGCTAAAACCGTGGTTAAAACATGTTGATAGTTATTTTCTTTTTCTTTTTCGTAAATATAATTTTCAAGTTTGCGACGTAAATTATAGCCGCGAGGAAGTAAAAGCGGCAAGCCTTTGCCAATTTCTTCATCAATCATAAAAATTTCAAGTTTTTGCGCGATAGCGCGATGATCGCATTTTTCGGCTTTTTCTAATTGCGCAAAATAATCATCTAATTCTTTTTTATTTTCAAAAGCAACACCATAAATTCTTTGAAGTTGAGGATTTTTTTCTGATCCTTTCCAATAAGCGCCAGCCACACGGGTTAATTTAAAAGCTTCTGGATTAATTTCTTTAGTATCTTTAATGTGTCCGCCGCGACATAAATCTAAAAAGTAAATTTCACCGCTTTTTTTATCAAAAGTTTTATAAATAGTTAATGGTTTTTTTTCTTTAATAAAATCAGAAATTAATTCTAATTTAAAAGGCTGATTTTTAAACATTTTTTTAGCTTGAGCTGCGGTAATTTTTTCGCCGCTAAATTTTAAATTTTTATTTATTAAATTTTTAATTTCTTTTTCTAAATATTTTAAGTCTTCTAAAGTAAAAGAGTGGGGGAGCAAAAAATCATAATAAAAACCATTTTCAATTGTGGGTCCAATGCCTAATTTAGCATTAGGCCATTTTTTTAAAACTGCGGCTGCTAAAAGATGAGCTAAAGAATGCCTTATTTTTTCTAAATTGTTATTTATATTATTTTTTGTCATTTTTTAAAATTATAATAAATTATTTTATAATTTACAAATTTTTAATTTGATTTTTTATTTTTTAATTTTTATTATTAAGATGTGGCCAGCAAAAAAATTAAAAATTTTGAAAAATTAGCTCAAAACAAATTAAGAAGCGATGCCTTATTAATTGCCGAGGCCGGATTAGAAGCTATTGATACTTCAAATATTGTTTCTAAATTTATTCAGTTAGAAAATAATATTTTAACTATAAATCATCATCAATTTAATATTTTAAATTTTAATAAAATTGTTGTTTGCGCAATTGGAAAATGCGCTTTAGAAGGAGCAAAAGCATTAGAAAATATTTTAGGCGATTTTATTACTGATGGCATTGCCTTATATGTTGGCGAAAAAAATATTGAATTAAAAAAAATAGAAAAAATCCGCGGGACTCATCCTTATCCCAGCGAAATAAATGTTAATGCTTCAAAAAAAATAATTGAAAAACTATCTAATTTAACTGAAAAAGATTTAGTAATATTTTTAATTTCCGGCGGAGGATCAACTTTGTTGTGTTTGCCAACTAAAAGTGATTTTAGTTTAGAAGCTGAAATTTTTAAAATTTTAACCAGACAAGGAGCAAATATTTTAGAATTAAATACTTTAAGAAAACACATTTCTTTAGTGCGGGGCGGATTTTTAGCAAAATATATTTATCCGGCAAAAGCTATTTCTTTAATTTTTTCTGATGTCTTAAATAATAATTTATCTTTTATTTCTTCCGGACCAACAGTAAAAGATGAAACTACAATTGAAGACGCTAAAAAAATTATTGAAAAATACCAGCTTCAAAATTTTTTAAATTTATCTGAAATAGAATTAATTGAAACTCCTAAAGAAGATTTTTATTTTGAAAATATTTTAAATATTTTAGCGGTTTCAAACGAAGACGCTTTAAAAGCAATGGAAAATAAAGCCAAAGAATTACAATATAATGTTAAAATTATAGACAAAAATATTTCTGGTGAAGCCCGAGAAGTTGGAATAAAAATTTTAAACGATTTAAGAACTGAGCCTAATAATACTGTTTTATTATATGGCGGTGAGACAACAGTAACAGTTAAAGGTCATGGCCGGGGCGGAAGAAATTTGGAATTAGCTTTAGCTTGTGCTTTTAATATTTTGGAAAATGAAATCGTTGTTCCTTTTGATTCTGATGGTAAAGATAATGGTGATTTTGCCGGGGCAATAGCAGATTTAATTACTAAAAATTTAGTTTTAGAAAACATAGCAGAAGCAAAAATTTATTTTGAAAACAATGATGAATATCCTTTATTTGAAAAAATAGGAAATTATTTATTAACTGGTGATACTGGCTCAAATGTTTCCGATTTAATTATTGCTATAAAACAATAATTATGTAATATTAATATTATTATGAAATTTAATAAACAAGAAGCAACAATTTATCAACAAGATAAAGCAAAAGAATTAAGTAAAAAAATAGAATCAGCCAAAGACAAATTAAAAGAATTATCCAAAGAGCTTAAAGAAAAATTTAATTTACCATTAACTAATGATTTAAGAATAGATATTAATGGTTTTCAGGACGTATTTCCAAGTTTAACCATTCAACAAGATATTAAAAAAATACAATCCTTAGAAAATAATTTTAAGGGTGAAGTTGGTCAATCTCAAAATCCTGCAAACAGTGGTTATATTTTAGAAATTTTAAAAACTTTATTATTTAATAAGTATTTAAATAATGATTTTATTGCAGTGCGCAGTTCAAATTACGATGATTATGTTAATAAAATTGATAACATTATTTTAAATAAAAAAACAGGAGAAATAGTTTGTGCTTTTGACGAAGTAGCATCAATGTCTGGAGAAGCATTTGAAAGAAAAAAGAAACAAGTATTAGATTTAAATAAACAAGGAGGAGTATTTTTAAAATACGGTTTTTCATTAAAAGAAAATAAAATTGAAAAAGGCAGTTTTGAAAATTTAACTTGCTTTTATTTACCATTAGAAGAAAAATATTTATGGAAATTATTAGAAGAATTTAATTTTAATTTTAATGTAGAAAATCAATATGAAATTAATATTTTAATTGCTTTATTAAGTATAATTAATCAACAAATTTCATTTTTAAATTTATCAAAATTAGACGATGAAAAATCAAAAGGAATAAAAAAATTACAAGGCTTTATTTTAAATTATTTACAATTTTTAAATAATAAAAAAGGTCAATCAATTAAGTAATAAAAAAATGAATAAATTTATTTTAAATTTTAATGAAATTGGAATAAGCGACATTCCAGAAGTCGGCGGCAAAAACGCTTCTTTAGGCGAAATGCTTAAAAATTTAACACCAAAAGGAGTTAATATTCCAGATGGGTTTGCTATTACTGCTTCGGCTTACAAATATTTTTTGGAAAATTCAACCCCTCAAAATATAAAAAATAAAAATTTAAATTTAAAAAATTATATTAAAACTATTTTAACTGGTTTAAATACTAAAAAAATTTCAGATTTGGAAAAAAGAGGAGAATTAATTAGAAAAGCAATTAAAAATGCTGATTTTCCAAAAGAATTAGAAATAGCTATAGTTGAAGCTTATAAAAATTTAGAAAAAAAATATTATAAAAATGTTGATGTGGCAGTTCGTTCTTCAGCCACAGCCGAAGACCTTCCCGGAGCTTCTTTTGCCGGACAGCAAGAAACTTATTTAAACATTCGCGGAGAAAAAGAACTTTTAAAAGCAGTTAAATTTGCAATGGCTTCTTTATTTACTGATCGAGCCATATCTTATCGCGAAGATAAAGGTTTTGATCATTTTAGCATTGCAATTTCAATTGGAGTTCAAAAAATGGTTCGATCTGATTTAGGCGCTTCTGGCGTTGCTTTTACTCTTGATACTGAAACTGGATTTAAAAATGTGGTTTTGGTTAATGGTGTTTGGGGGTTGGGCGAAATGATTGTCCAAGGCAAAGTTATTCCTGATGAATTTTTAGTTTTTAAACCACTTTTAGACAGGACTCCAAAACCAATTATTTCCAAAAAGCTTGGTGATAAAAATCAAAAAATGATTTATTTTGAACCAAAAGGAATTAGCACTAAAAATACAAAAATAATAAAAACCACACAAAAAGAAAAAGAAAGTTTTGTTTTATCTGACGAAGAAGTTTTAACTTTAGCCCGATGGTGTGTTTTAATTGAAGAACACTATACTTTAAAACATAATCGTTGGACACCAATGGATATTGAGTGGGCAAAAGATGGTAAAAGCGGAGAGCTTTTTATTGTTCAAGCCAGACCAGAAACAATTCATTCTCAAAGAGATTTTTCAAAAATATTAGAATACAAATTAGAAGAAAAAGGAGAAATTATTACTAAAGGAATTTCAGTTGGCAATAAAATTTCTTCTGGCAAAGCAAATATTATTTTAAACGTAAAAGATATTTCAAAATTTAAAAAAGGAGAAATTTTAGTTACTGATATGACTGATCCGGATTGGGAGCCAATTATGAAAATTGCTGCTGGCATTATTACTAATCAAGGCGGAAGAACGTCGCATGCGGCAATAGTTTCCCGTGAACTTGGTATTCCTTGTATTGTTGGTTCAGAAAACGCAACTAAAAAAATAAAAAATGGCCAAATGATTACTATTGATACCACCAGCGAAGAAGGAATTGTTTATAATGGAGCTTTAAAATTTAAAACTATTGAACATAATATTTCTAATTTAAAAAAGCCAAAAACAAAAATAATGATGAATATTGCTACTCCAGATACAGCTTTTGAAAAATCATTTTTACCAAATGATGGCGTGGGATTAGCCCGAGAAGAATTTATTATTGCTTCCAATATCTCTATTCATCCCAATGCCTTAATTAATTACAAAAAATTGCCATTAAAATTAAAAAAAATAATTGATAAAAAAACAATTGGTTATAAAAATAAAACTCAATTTTATGTTGATAATTTAGCTTATGGCATTGCTAAAATTGGAGCGGCTTTTTGGCCAAATCCAGTTATTGTTCGTTTTTCTGATTTTAAAACTAATGAATATCGAAGTTTAATTGGCGGAGAATTATATGAACCTAAAGAAGAAAATCCAATGATTGGCTGGCGCGGAGCTTCTCGTTATTATCATCCAAATTTTATTGAAGCCTTTCGTTTAGAACTTTTAGCTGTTAAAAAAGTAAGAGAAGAAATGGGAATTTCAAATATTGAAGTTATGATTCCTTTTTGTCGAACTCCGGAAGAGGGGAGTAAAGTCTTAGATTTAATTAAGCAAGAAGGTTTATTAAGCGAAGAACATATTAAAAAATCTGGTTCAAGATTAAATGTTTATGTAATGTGTGAAATACCTTCAAATATTTTATTAGCTGATGAATTTTTGGAAATTTTTGATGGAATGTCAATTGGGTCTAATGATTTAACGCAATTAACTTTAGGTATTGATCGGGATGGCAATGAAATGATTAAACATATTGCTAATGAAAATAACAAAGCAGTTAAAACATTAATTCAAGAAATAATTAAAAAATGCAAAGAAAAAAACAAATATATTGGTATTTGCGGTCAAGGACCATCTGATTTTCCGGAATTTACTGAATTTTTAGTGGAAGCTGGAATTTCAAGCATTTCTTTAAATCCGGATACAATTATTAAAACAACTTTAAGTATTTTAGAAAAAGAAAAAGAATTGGATTTATAATTATATTATTAATTAAAATTAAAAGTTTTTAATACGATAAATTTATGAATATTATTGATAAATTTAGTTTAATTTTACTTGTAATTTTATTTTTAATTCAAATTTTTAAGCGCGATTTATTAAAAAAAATAACTTTTATTTGGATTTTTGCAGTTAGCGGAATTTTTTTAGCTGGTGCAGTAGAATCAATTAATCAATATTTATTATGGCAAAAAGATCCAATTTTTAAATTTTTAATTCCACCGCATCAAAATATAAATTATTTTTTAAAATTTGTAGGCCTAAGATTTTTTTCTTATTGGATTTTAGCTTTAATTGCGGCTTTGTCTTTAAATAAAATTGCTTTTTGGGCAAATAAAAAATATAACGAACGTTTTTTTGAATCTGAAGAAATTTCTTTAGGAACTTTAGGAATGTTTTTAACTGGCTGGCCCGGATTTTTGTTTTATATTGCTTTAATTTTGTTTTTAGGTTTAATTTTATCTTTAATTTATACTTTAAAAAATAAAGGTCGGGCTCCGCTTTATTATTTTTGGCTTTCAGGCGCAATAGCTATAATTCTTGTTAAAAATTTTATTTTACCAAAAAGCTTGTTAAATATATTTATTATTTCTTAATTTTTTAAATTAGCAAAAATTTTAATTTTAATATAAAATTAAATTATGATTTTACCTATTCCAGCGAGTCAAATTAAAAAGAAATTAGTAGAAGACGGATTAATTACCGCAGAACGTTTTGATGCTTTTTTAGATGAAGCTCAAAGAAAAAATCAAAATTTAATTGATATTTTAATTTCAGAAAGAATTGTTGATGAAAATTATATTTATAATTTTTTAAGCAGTTATTTAGGAGTAGAACGAGCGCAATTAGGCAATAGAAATATTAACGATGAAATAGTAAAATCTTTGCCTGAAAATATTAGCCGGGAAAAGCAGGTTATTATTTTTAACAAAGAAGAAGATGGAACCTTAGATGTAGCAATGTTAAATCCATCAGATTTAGCCACTATAGAATTTTTGCGTCAAAAATTTAACGCGCCAATTAGACCATTTTTAGCTTCTCAAGAAGATTTAAATCGCGGATTTTCAATTTATGGCTTAAGCTCTACTCGCGACTTTAAAAAAATTATTGAAGAAAATATTGAAGAATCTTTACGTTCTCAAAAGAAAACCGCGGAAGAAGCAGCTGCGGATTTGCCCATTGTATCTATTGTAGAAAGTATAATTTCATATGCTTCATCTTTGCGCGCTTCTGATATCCATATTGAAATTTTAGAAGATTCAACTTTAATTCGTTATAGAATTGACGGCATTTTATATGAAATTATGCGCATTCCCAAAGCAATTCATAACGCTATTGTGGCTAGAATTAAAATTTTATCTGGTTTAAAAATAGATGAACATATGCGCCCGCAAGATGGACGATTTAGATATCAGGTGGCTAATCAATTAATTGATGTTCGTGTTTCAGTAATGCCAACTTTTTATGGAGAAAAAGTAGAAATGAGATTGCTTGAAGCAACTCAAAAGCCATTATCTTTGGAAGAAGTTGGTTTAATAAATCATAATTTAGAAACAGTTCGTGAAAACCTTAAAAAAACCTATGGAATGATTTTAGTTTGCGGTCCAACTGGATCTGGTAAAACCACGACGCTTTACGCCTTAATGAATATTTTAAATAAAACCAATGTTAATATTTGCACCATTGAAGATCCAATTGAATATAATATGCGTTATATTAACCAATCTCAAATTAATCCAGAAGCCGGAATTACTTTTGCCTCTGGTTTAAGAGCGCTTTTAAGGCAAGATCCAAATATCATTATGGTTGGCGAAATTCGAGATTCAGAAACAGCGGAAATTGCAGTTCAGGCCGCTTTAACCGGACATTTGCTTTTATCATCATTACACACCAACGATGCTCCCACTGCTATTCCTCGTTTAATTGATTTAGGTATACCAAATTACTTAGTATCTTCAGTAATTAATTTAGTTTTAGCTCAAAGATTGGTTCGCAGAATTTGTACGGGCTGCATATATTCTTACGAACCTTCTGCAGAAGATAAAAAATTAATTATTGAACAATTAAAAGAAATTGGCGTTTACGATGAATCAAAAATTCCAAAAATTCTTTTTAAAGGGAAGGGTTGCGATATGTGCGCTGGAACAGGATATCGTGGTCGAATTGGCATTTTTGAATCTTTTGAAAATACGGATGAAACTAAAAGAATTATCAATAGCAAGGATTTTTCAACTGAATTATTGTGGCAAGCAGCCAGAAAACAAGGAAGCGAAACAATGTTTGAAGACGGGCTTAAAAAAATATCTTTAGGAATTACCACCTTAGAAGAAGTTTTAAGAGTTATTCGCGAATAACAATTTTAAAAATTTTAATTTTTGTTATAATAAAAATATGACTGACGAAGAATTAATAAATATTTTATTAAAAGAAAAACTTTTGGACGAATCAAAAGTTAATCAATTAAAACGAGAAATTTTATTAAGCGGACAAAAACTAGAACAAATTATTTTTGATAAAAAATTAATTTCAGATTTAGATTTGGCAAATTTAAAAAGCAAGATGTTTGGCATCCCGGCAATAAGAATTGATAAAAGTAAAATTAATCAAGATGTTTTAAATTTAATACCCGAAGAAACAGCCCGAACTTATGGTTTAGCTCCGCTTAGTTTAGAAAATAATAATTTAATTGTAGGAATGGTTTATCCAGACAATGAACAAGCTATTGAAGCTTTAAAATTTATTGCTAGACGAAACAAACTAAATTTAGCCGTTTATATTATTCCATATGGAGATTGGTTAAGTGTTTTACAACTTTATTCGCCATATAAAAACGAAATAGAATACGCTGTTAAATCATTAGGAATTAAGCCCGGAGAAACAAGTGCTAAAAAAATAGTTCGTTTAGAAGAAGATTTAGTCCGGGGCGGAGAAGAAGCGCCAATAATTAAAATTGTTTCTGAAACACTAAAAGAAGCAGTTGAACGTCGAGCTTCAGATATTCACATTGAGCCTCAGGAAAAATTTTTAAGAATTCGTTTTAGAATTGATGGTGAATTACGAGAAGCTGCAACCTTGCCAATTGAACTTATTCAACCAATTGTTTCCAGAATTAAAGTTATTTCTAATTTAAAAATAGATGAAACCAGAATTCCGCAAGATGGCAGATTTAGAGCAAAAATTTTTGATAAAGATATTGATTTTAGGGAGTGGCCACTTTTCCAACGCCATTAGGAGAAAAAGCCGCAATTCGAGTTTTAGATCCTACGGTAGGCATAAAAGATTTTAGCGAGCTTGGGCTTACTGGATTAAATTTAGAAAAAGTAGAACGCGGACTTAAAAAACCATATGGAATGGTTTTAATTACCGGACCAACTGGATCTGGTAAAACCACAACACTTTACGCTTTTTTGCAAAAATTAAACAACGAAACTGTAAATATTGTTAGCTTAGAAGATCCAGTTGAATACTTTATTTCTGGAATTAATCAATCTCAAGTTCACCCTGAAATTGGTTATGATTTTGCTTCTGGTTTGCGTCAAATTTTACGTCAGGATCCAGATATTATTATGGTAGGTGAAATGCGCGATACTGAAACTGCTTCTTTGGCTGTTCAAGCTGCTTTAACCGGCCATATTGTTTTATCTACTTTACACACCAATAATTCATTAGGAGTTATTCCCAGATTAATTGATATGAAAGTTGAACCATTTTTGTTGCCATCATCTTTAAATTTAATGATAGCTCAACGTCTTTTTGGGAAATTATGCGAAAACTGCAAAAAAGAAGAGATAGCTTCCCCAGAACTGCAAAAAATTATAGCTAAAAATTTAGAAAATTTACCGGAAGAAATTGCTTCAAAATATAAACCGCCCTATAAAATTTATCATGCTCCAGGTTGTAATGTTTGCAAGGGCAAAGGAATTTTAGGCCGCATTGCTATTTTTGAAGTTTTAGAAATGACCCCGAATCTTGAAGAAATTATTATTTCTAATCCAACTAATCAAAAATTATTAGAAGAAGCTAAAAGACAAAAAATGATTACTATGCGTCAAGATGGAATATTAAAAGCTTTAGAAGGCCAAGTTTTAATTGAAGAAATTTTAGGCGGCACTGAAGAGTATTAATTTATTTTTTTAAAATTTCTTTAAAAATTTCTGGAGTAATATTAATTTTAGCCATTGCTTTTAATTTTTTCTTTCCAGCTTGCTGTTTTTTCCATAATTTCATTTTTCTAGTTCTATCTCCGCCATACAAATAACCAGTAACATCTTTACGTAGTGCTGGTATATTTTCTCGGGCAATAATACGATTAAAAGCTTTAGCTTGCAAAGCCTGAACAAATTGCTCGCGCGGCAAAACTTCTTTTAATTTTAAAACTGAATTTCGAGCTTCTTTTTCAACATTTTTTTCTGGAACAATTCTGGTTAAAGGTTTGATTAAATTTCCATTAATTAAAATTTCAAGTTTAGCTACTGAAGCTAATTCTTCGCCGTTTATTTCATAGCTAAAAGAAGCAAAGCCTTGAGAAATAGATTTTAATTTATCATCAAAATCATAAATTAACTCTAAAAGAGGCATTTTGCCCAAAATTAAAACTTGATTTCCTAAAACTTTAGTTTCTAAAATTTTTAAATCAAAAATATTTTGAAGTTTAGAAATAGAATTTAAATATTCGGGCGGAGTTAAAATTTGAATATTTATCACTTGACCATAAACATTTTGAGCTTTATCTGGAAATAAATTTGGATCATAAATATATTTTTCTTCTTTTTCTGTTTTTATTTTCCATTTAATTGATGGAAAAG
>JBMFRD010000015.1:0-12840 GCA_049968295.1 Minisyncoccia bacterium | reverse complement strand
ATTAAAAAGAGCAAAAGAAAAATTAGAAGAGCTAAAACAAACTCCTTTTTATGATAAAAAAAGAAAGCAATGGAATTAGTTGATGAATCCAGAACAAGAACTTAAAGATTCAAACCGCTACAGCTATGCCAAACTCCTTGGTGTTTTAGCTGAAGCATTAGATGAAAAAGGAGAAGGGTTTATTAACTGGCTATTATTTTTTAAAAAGCCGTAAATTTATTATTTTAAAAATATTTATAACTATTATAACTAAAAGAAATTATAATTTGATTTGTGATTGTAAAAAAATAAATTTATTTAAAATTTCTTCCAAAAAATAAAACCAAGAACTTTTACCATAATTTGTTTTTATTTATAATTTCAAGATTTTTTATTGGATTTTATGTATTGAAATTTAGCAAATAAATTATTTTATTTGAAAAATAATTAATTTTTAGTAAACAGTTTTGCTGCCGGGCTTGGACTCGAACCAAGATACCAGGCTCCAAAGGCCTGTGTCCTACCATTAGACGACCCGGCAATATTTTTTGTTTTTAAACTTCAATGTTATACCAGGCTCCTCCGCCGGAGGCGGATCCACCTTCGGTGGAAAAGGCCTGTGTCCTACCATTAGACGACCCGGCAATAAATTTCATAAAAACAAATTAAAAAACCATTTTAATTTTAATTAATATTTTTAAGTTTTGCAAATTTATTTTTTTAAATTATAATTAAATTATGAATAATGAAATTTTTCTTTCAATAATTATTCCAGCTTATAATGAAGAACATCGCATTTCAAAAACTTTATTAGATATTAATGAAAAATTAGCTAAAAAAAATTGGAATTATGAAATTTTGGTGGTAAATGATGGCTCAAAAGATAAAACGAGCGATGTGGTAAATAATTTAATTTCAAAAATTAAAAACTTAAAATTAATTGATAATAAAGAAAATAATGGCAAAGGTTATGTGGTCCGGCAGGGGATGCTTGCGGCTCAAGGAAAATATCGGCTTTTTATGGATGCAGATAATTCAACTACTATTGATCAGTTTGATAATTTTTTGCCGTATTTTGAGCAAGGTTATGATATCGTTATTGGATCAATTGAAATTCAAGGCGCAAAAATTAATGAACAAGCCGGATTTTATAGAAGATTTTTGGGCAAATTTGGAAAATTATTAATTAGATTAATGTTAGGATTAAAAATTTATGATACCCAAAGAGGTTTTAAAGCTTTTTTAGATTATACAGTTGAGCCTATTTTTAAAAGACAAACAATTTTACGTTGGGGATTTGATTTTGAAATTTTATATATTGCCAATAAATTAGGTTTTAAAATAAAAGAAGTTCCAGTTATTTGGAATAATCCTTCAGAATCAAAAGTAAAGCCATCAGCTTATATTTCAGTTTTGCTTGAGCTTTTAAAAGTTAGATTAAATGCTTTGCTTGGAAAGTACAAATAATCAATTTAAAATCTTATAAAAAATATTAAAAAAAGAAAAACCCTAAAAAAATTTAGGGTTTTTAAAAATGATGCGGATTGCTCCGCCAGTCTCTGCTTGCGCAGAGATAATTTTTAACGTGAGGGTGAGGTATTTTATTTGTCTTGGTCTCCGTTGAGCCGCTGAGGTAGATAGTGGCGCTTGATGCGATCAGCCATCTCTCGCCAACTCTCCGCCTCGAAAAGTTTATTTTCATTAGAGGCTTTTTGCCTCAACTTCTCGATTTCGATTAGAAGCGAGTTGAGCCACTGCGGCGGGCAGTGGCGAAGAATATCGTTTAGCATCATTCGCCAGCTTATTGCCTCGGAAGGCCTTTCTTCTTTAGAGGCTTTTTGTCTAAGCTTCTCGATTTCGAGAAGCAAATTAATGACCGATTCTCGAACTCTGAAAACATTGAACGTTAATCCAGCCGAGATTGCTTTGCAAATCTCGGCAGTGAAGAGGTATCTTTCTGGCGCGATCAGCTTGACCACGCCGAGATTTGCTTCGCCTCCCCACGCGAGCTTTTGGACATAGTCCTTTAGCTCGCGCTTTTCCTCTTGGGAAAGTGCTTCGACCCGAAGCTCAACCGTACGGTTGAGCTGGGTGACATCTTTACCCTCTTTATACAAGAGGGCAGATTTTTGTGCGATTGCCACGATTTGGCCGAAGCGCTTTTCGCACTTATCCATCCAGCCGTTAGACAAGGTTTGGATCCTCATCGTTTTTTTCTCCTTTGTTTTATTTTCCACCACCTAATAATATATTATCATATATTTTAAAAAATGTCAAATACATTTCTTTTGGCTATAATAATCCTGAATGCTTAAAATAAGATGGTTTTTTAAAAGATTAAAAATGGTTTTAAATTTAAAATTTTAATATTTTAATAAAGTAAATTAGATTTTATTTTAATCTTTACTTTCTAATTTCTATTTTTTATAATTTAATTAATGTTTAATCAAGAGGAAAAACAAGATGTGGTTTATTTTGGCAGAACTAATTTTAGAGGCGCAAATAAATTATTTGGCATTAAAAGAACTGATCGCCGTCAACATATGTATGTTATTGGTAAAACTGGCACAGGTAAAAGCGCGCTGTTGCATAATTTAATTATTCAAGATATTGCTAATGGCGAAGGACTTTGCGTGGTTGATCCGCATGGCGAATTAGTTGAAGGAATTTTAGAAAAAATTCCAGAACAAAGAATTAATGATGTAATTTATTTTAATCCAGCTGATACTGAATATCATATTGGTTTTAATGTTTTAGAATTGCCAGATCCAAAATATAAACATTTGGTTGCATCAGGTTTAATGGGTATTTTTACTAAAATTTGGGCAAATGTTTGGTCAGCCAGAATGGAATATATTTTAAATAATGCTATTTTAGCCCTGCTTGATACTCCAAATTCAACTTTAATGGGCATTAATAGAATTTTAACTGATAAAGAATATCGTCAAAAAATTATTGCCAATATTAAAGATCCAGTGGTACGGGCTTTTTGGGTTAATGAATATGAAGAATGGCGTGATCAGTTTAGAAATGAAGCCATTGCTCCAATTCAAAATAAAGTTGGTCAATTTTTATCTACTGATATTATTCGCAATGTGGTTTGCCAAACCAAAAGCACAATTAATATTTTTGACATAATGAATCAAGGCAAAATTCTTTTAATTAATGTTTCTAAAGGAAAAATTGGAGAAGATAATTCGGCTTTACTTGGCGCAATGTTTATTACTAAAATTCAAATGGCCGCAATGGAAAGAGTGCGCATTCCTGAAGAAGAAAGAGTTGATTTTTATTTATATGTTGATGAGTTTCAAAATTTTGCCACTGAATCTTTTGCCGGGATTTTATCTGAAGCCAGAAAATACAGATTAAATTTAATTTTAGCGCATCAATACGTTGGTCAATTAGTTACTGATGTTTCAACGCGGGTTCGGGATGCTATTTTTGGCAATGTTGGTACAATGATTGTTTTTAGAATTGGAGCCAAGGATGCTGAATTTTTAGAAAAAGAATTTGCTCCGGAATTTAGTCCGGAAGATATGGTTAATTTGCCTAATTATCATATTTATTTAAAAATGGTGGTTGATGGAGTGTCTTACCGTCCATTTTCAGCAACAACTTTGCCACCTTTTAAAACCAATTCTTCAGTTTTAACTAAAGAAAAAATTATTGAAAATTCAAGAAAAAAATATGGTAAGCCGCATTATTTAGTTGAAGAAGAAATAAAGCAATTTACCAGCGGTTCAACTGAACCAAGTTTAGAATTAAATTTAAATGATTTAAAAAAAGATGAAAAATATCAAAAAAGAAAAACCAAAGAAGTTTATGCTCCAGAATTGGCTTTACTTGGAATTGAATTTGAATTAAAATCTGAAAAAAATAAAAATCAGCCCAAACCAAAACAACAGCTTCAAAATAAAAAAGAAGTTCAAGATTTAAAATTAAACGTTGCAAATTTAGCAACTCAAAATATTTCTTTAAAAGATTTAAAGCCAGAAGAAAAATTGCCAAAATATTATCCTAAAAAAGAATCAGTTGATATTAATGATTTAAAAGAATCTATTCGTCAATCATTAAGCGATTCGGAAAATGATAAATAAATTCAAATGCGTTTTGATATAATTACAATTTTTCCAAATATTTTTAATTCTTATTTTTCAGAATCTTTAATTAAAAAAGCATTAGCTAAAAAAATTATTAAAATTAAAATTTGGAATTTAAGAGATTTTTCATCAGATAAAAGAAAAACAGTTGATGATCGGCCTTTTGGCGGCGGACCGGGAATGGTTTTAAAAGTAGAACCAATTTATAAAGCAGTTAATTTTATTAAAAACAAAAATAAAAATAAAAAACAAAGAGTGATTTTATTTTCTACTCGGGGCAAAGAATTAAATTTTAAAATTTTAAAACGGCTTTTAAAATACGATCAGTTAATTTTAATTTGCGGAAGATATGAAGGCGTTGATGAAAGGGTGGCAAAATATGTTGCCGATGAAGAAATTTCAATTGGCCCTTATGTTTTATCTGGCGGAGAATTGCCGGCAATGGTTTTAATTGAGACTTTATCCAGACTAATTCCGGGTTTTTTGGGAAAATATGAATCTTTGGAATATAAAAAAGGTTTTTATCCGGTTTATAGCCGGCCAGCTGTATTTTTTCCGGAAAAAAATGTAAAATGGAAAGTGCCGGAAGTTTTATTATCCGGTGATCATAATAAAATTAAAAAGTGGCGTGAAAAATATTTTAAAAAATAAATATGCCTGAAAAATTTGATAATTTTAAAAACGAAGAATTTGAATATAGCGAAGAAGAATATAATAAAGCCCTTCTTTCTTTATTTTTGGATGCTTCAATGAATATTTTTGAAACTATAAAAAAACAATATCCAATTTTTGCCGAGCATTTAAAAAATGATTACGAAGAATACATTAATAATTTATTAGAGTATTTTAATCAAAATAAAAGTATAAAGGGTTTTAATAATTATATTTTATCTATTAATAAAAACAATCAATGGGTTAATGTTATGATGACTATAGGAGAAATGTTGGTTAATCAAGAGCTAAGCAGTGGCCAGTATAAAGATTTAGAAGAAAGATCCATAAATCAACATATTAAAGAATTAATCTTAAAGATGCGCAAAGGATTAGATAAGCAATAAATAATTATAAATGTTTTTGGCAAATTTATTTTTGCTAAATTCGATTTTTTTCTTAGTGGGAATTTTAATTGCTAGTTTAAATTGGAATATTTTAATTTTATTTATTATTAGCGGGTTGGTTTTATTTTTAAATCAGATTAAATTTAATTTAAATAAAAAATACTTAATTTTTTTTATTTTATTTTTGTTTTTTGGATTTTTTTATTTTCATTTTAGAATTTTTTTAGAAGAAAAAAATAAAAATTTAATTTATAATCAAGAAATTGAATTTCAAGGCAAAATTTCAAGCGAGGTTTTAAAATATGATAATTATCAAAAATTTGAATTTAATTTAGAAAAACCATTTCAAGGCAAAATTAATGTTTTAACTTTTTTATGGCCGGAATATTTTTATGGCGATGTTTTAAAAATTAAAGGAGTAATTTTAAAAAATAAAGATATAAACAATAATCCTCAGGTTAATTTTCCTAAAATTGCTTATTTAAATAACAATCCAGATTCAAAAATATTTTTAAATCTTTTAAAAATAAAAAATTATTTTTTAAATCAATTTAAAAAATATCTTAATGCTAATGAATTAGCTTTAATGAGTGGAATTGTTTTAGGCGATCGCTTTGGTTTTAGTTTGGATTTTAAAACCGCAATGAATAATTCCGGAACAACGCATATTGTGGCTTTATCAGGTTATAATATTAGTATTTTAGTTTTAGCTTTAGGCTTTATTTTTAGTTTTGTTTTTAATAAAAAAATAAATTTTATTTTAGTTTTGTTTTTTATTTTTGGTTTTGTTTTAATGACTGGCGCCCAAGCTTCAGTGGTTCGGGCAGCAATTATGGCTAGTTTTTTTATTTTAGCTCAAAATATTGGCCGAATTTATAGTTTTTGGCATTCAGTATTTTTTGCGGCAGTAATTATGGTTTTAATTCAACCTAAAATTTTAGTTTATGATTTGGGATTTGAGTTATCTTTTTTAAGTGTTTTGGGAATTACTTATTTTAAGCCAGTATTAGATCAATGGTTTAAATTTAAAAATGATTTTGGTTTTTTAAATTGGAAAGATAATTTAACTACCACTTTAGGAGCCCAACTTGCGGTTTTGCCTTTAACTTTTTTAAATTTTGGAAAAATTTCTTTATTTTCGCCAGTGGCTAATATTTTAATTTTAACCTTTATTCCAATAACTATGTTTTTGGGTTTTATTTTAGGATTGGTTGGTTTTTTTGCACCATTAGGTTTTGTTTTTGGAATTTTGGCTTCTTTTCTTTTAAAATATGAAATTGAAGTGATTAATTTTTTTGGCAAAATTCAATTTATAAATTTTAATTTAATATCTTTAATTTTGTTTGGTTTTATTTATCTTTTGTTTTTAATTTATGTTTTTAAAAATCAAAAATTACAAATTTAATGGATGAGCAAAATAAAAATTTAAGTTTAGCGCTTTTGGTGATTTTAATTGGTTTTGATATTTTTTTGTGGTTAAACATTTTTTGGTTTAATTTTAACAATAGCTATGTTTATTTTTTAGATGTTGGGCAAGGGGATAGCGGACTGATGGCTTTAAAAAACAATGTTTTAATTTTAATTGACGCTGGTCCAAATAGTAAAGTTATTCAAAGTTTAGATAAAATTTTTCCTAAAAAAAGAAATTATATTGATTTAGCTGTAATTACTCATCCGCAATTAGATCATTTTGGCGGTTTTTTGTTTCTTTTAGACAAATATGATTTTGGCGCTTTTATTATTAATGGCCGGCAAGGAGATGAAAAAACAAAAAATGATTATCAAGCTTTAATTCAAAAAATTGAAAGTAAAAATATTCCTTTAATTACTTTAAGCGCTGGAGACAAAATTATTTATCAAAATAATTTAATTGAGATTTTATCGCCGGATAAAAATTGGATTTCAAGCGCTGAACTGAATGACACCGGTTTGGTTTTAAAAATAAAAACTCCGGAATTTAATAGTTTGTTCACTGCTGATATTGATTCTTATTTAGAAAATTATTTAGTTTCCAAATACGATTTAAAATCTAATATTTTAAAAATTGCTCATCACGGCTCAAAATATTCTTCAAATATCGATTTTATTTCTAAAGTTCAGCCAAGCTTAGCTTTAATTGGTGTTGGCAAAAATAATTATGGTCATCCTTCTTTAGATTTAATTAATCACTTAAAAAACATAGATATCCCTGTTTTTCGTACTGATTATAATGGTAATATTACTATTTTTAAAAAAGATAATAAATTTATAATTAAAACTGAAAAATAAAAATAAATTATGTATAATTAAAATATGAAAAAAATTATTTTTAGCATTATAATTATATTCATTGCGCTTGGAGGTTATTTAATTTATAATAATAAAAAAGAGGCGGTTAAAAATAATAATTTAAATAATTTAAATATGACAATAACTTCTCCAAATTTTAAAAATAATGAATTTATTCCAAAAGAATTTAGTTGCGATGGCCAAGATTTAAATCCGGAATTGCATATTAGTAATGTCCCCAAAGAAGCTAAAAGTTTGGTTTTAATTGTTGATGATCCAGACGCGCCAATGGGTACTTGGACGCATTGGACTGTTTGGAATATTTCACCCGATATTCAAGTTATTAAAAGCAATCAGTTGCCAGTTGGAGCAGTTGAAGGTCAAACTGATTTTGGCCGTACGGGTTATGGCGGTCCTTGTCCGCCAGCTGGCAAAGCGCATCGTTATTTTTTTAAACTTTATGCTTTAGATATAATTTTAAATTTACAGCCCGGAGCTTTGCGTTCGGAATTAGAAAAAACAATGCAAGGACATATTATTAGTCAAGCTGAGTTAATTGGTCTTTATCAAAGATAAAAAATGAATCATTATTTTTCAAAAACATTAATTCGTTGGAGTTTGGCTTTTATTTTGTTTTATGGCGCAATTTTAGATTTGCGCAAAACTACTTTTTTCCCAAAATTTTTTGATTTTTATTTTATAATTTTAGCTTTATGGCTTTTTTGGGGTAAAAAAACTATTTGGTCAGCTTATTTAACATTTTTAACTTTTGCTTTAATAGCTTTATGGAAAATGTTTGCCATTGGTTTTAATACTGGATTTTTGGATTTTGGTTTGGCTTTAATTGCTTTAGCTTTAATTAGTTTATTAAAAAACAAATGAATCGGGGTATTGCTACTTTTACTTTAGATGAAGGAAAATGCCCAGCTTGGCTTTTTAAGCGAATGGTTTATTTGTCCAAAGAAATTATTGATATTTTAATTGCCGAACTTGGGCCAGATGAATTTATTAAAAGAATTTCTCATCCAGTTTGGTTTCAATCTTTAGGAACGGTTTTGGCTTTTGATTGGAATGCTTCTGGATTAACTACAGTTTTAACCGCAGCTTTAAAAGAAGCAATTCGCGGCCGGGAAAAAGAATTAGGCATTTTTATTTGCGGCGGCAAAGGAAAAACCTCAAGAAAAACTCCGGATGAAATTCAAACTTGGGGCGAAATTTTAAGCCTGCCGGGCGGAGTTATTTCTAATTTAAAATATAATTCTAAAATGGCGGCAAAAGTTGATTCAGCTTTAATTCAGGATAATTTTCAAATTTATCATCATAGTTTTTTCTTTTCTTCTTCCGGCGCTTGGGCAGTTGTTCAGCAGGGGATGAATGTTTCTTTGGGTCGGGCCAGACGTTATCATTGGTATTCAAAAGATATTTCTGAATTAATTTCTGAGCCGCATACGGGCATTGTTTCGGATATTAAATTGCAATCTCCAACTTTAAATTTAACTGCCAAGCAAAGCGCTCAAAATAGACAAATTAGTGTTGAATTAGTCGGGAGTTCAAATCGCGAAATTTTTCGGGATATTGAAATTTTAAACAAGCATTTTTCAAAAATTTCACAAACTTTAACTTTTAAAAATAAACAAGGAGAATTATTTTCAACTTTAAATTTAGAAGATGTTGAATTTAAATCTCATCCGGTGGTTTTAGAAAATTTTTTTGAAAGTAAGTATTTAAAAAAAATTTTAAGCAAATTAGTTTATCAAAAACCAAAAAATTATGAGGAGCTTTTAAGTCAGGAAGGAGTTGGGCCAAAAACTATTCGCGCCTTGTCTTTAGTTTCTGAAATTATTTACGGGGCCAAACCTTCTTACCAGGATCCAGCACGTTATTCTTTTGCTTTTGGCGGTAAAGACGGAACTCCATATCCAGTTGATAAAAAAAATTATGATGATTCAATTTTAATTTTAAAAAAAGCAATTTTAAACTCAAAATTAGACATTTTTGAAAAGAAAAGAATTTTAAAAAGAATAAAAAACTAAATTTATAAAATCTTGACAAACAATAAATAATTTCTATTTTAATAAAAGGAGGTTGAAAAATGGAAAATCAAAACAGTATTCCTGTTTTTTCACAAATAACTGCAGCTGGTCAGGCTGCAAAAAAAATTTTATTTGAAATAGTTTCTCCGTATAAAGAAACTAATAAAAATAAAAGAAATTTTCGTCAATACTTTTATAAATACGAATGTTGTGGAGATTTTTATTATAAAGGTAAGAAATATTTTTTGGTTTTGCGGCTTATTAATGACAGTGAGCCGCAAAATGAAAATGAGTTGAGAATTGTTGAAAATCCAAAGCTTACACGCCGCGCTATTAAGGCGCGTAGTTTGAATTTACTTGAAGTTAATCCTCGAGTAACCAACAATAAAGAACAACTGTTTTTGCTTTCGTGCATCATCCTTTCCCATGCTGTGCATGGTAAAGGATTTTTTCCATCGCCTTCTTCCCAAAAAAAGAAGGCAAAATATTATAGAAATTTTTTAGAATAATTTTTTATTTTTGGCCCGTAAATTACGGGCCTTTTTGTTTTTATCTTTTAAATTATTTGAATTTTTTAAATTTATTTTTTATGATGCTGTTATGAATTTAAAAATTGGAATTGTTGGTTTGCCAAATGTAGGTAAATCAACTTTATTTAAAATTTTAACCAAGCAAAATGTAAATATTGCTAATTATCCATTTGCTACTATTGATCCTAATGTGGGCGTAGTTGAGGTTCCAGACGCACGACTTCAAAAATTAGCTCAAATTAGTAAGTCCGAAAAAATAATTTCAGCAGTTATTGAATTTTATGATATTGCTGGATTGGTTCGCGGCGCGTATAAAGGCGAAGGCCTTGGCAATCAATTTTTGGGACATATTAAAGAAACCGAAGCCATAGTCATTGTTTTGCGAGTTTTTCAAAATGATCAAATTATTCATATTGAATCTAATGTTAATCCTTTAAGAGATTTAGAAATTATTAATCAAGAGTTAATTTTTAAAGATTTAGAAACGGTTTCTAATCGTTTAATTAAATTAGAAAAAGAAGCAAAAGCTGGCGATAAAACTGCGCAAAAAAATTTTAATATTTTAAAACAAATTGAATCGGAATTAAATCAAGGAAATTTAATTATTAAATTTAAAGACGAAGATATTGTGCGCGAACTTAATTTATTAACGGCTAAAAAGCAAATTTATTTATTAAATGGCGATTTAAAAGATGTTTCGGAAAAATTAGTTTTAAAAATAAAAAATTTAGGAGCGGATTATGTTGTTAAAAATTTAGCTGAAACAAATGAAATTCCGGAATTAATTACGAAAGCGTATGAAATTTTGGATTTAATTACTTTTTTTACAACCGGTGAAAAAGAAACTCGGGCTTGGACAATTAAAAGAGGAACGCGGGCGCCGCAAGCCAGCGGGGTTATTCATTCTGATTTTGAAAAAAACTTTATTCGAATGGAGGTGGTTAAATTTGATGATTTTGTAAATTGCAATGGTTGGCTTGGAGCGCGCCAAAAAGGATTAGTAAAAATTGAAGGCAAAGATTATGTTTTATCTGATGGTGATATAATTTTGGTTAGGCATAATGCTTAAATTAAAATAAAGAAATCAATATAACTAAAATTTAATTAACTGCTATTAACTTAAACATCTTTTGGCTTGTAATAAATTTAAAATATTTTTTATAATTATTGACAGTTTTTTTCGGATTTATAATTAACCTATACCTATGGTCGGGGTATAAAAAAATAAAAATTAAATTTTAAAAAATGAACGATAAAAAACAAGCAACTTTAATTAATTTTAAAAAAGCTCAAAGTTTGCTTTCTAAAATAATTAAAATGGTTGAAGAAAATAAATATTGTATTGATATTATGCAGCAAAACTTAGCAGTTATTGGTTTATTAAAATCCGCGCATCAAACTCTTATGGAAAATCATTTAAATTCCTGTTTTCGGAGCGCTATTGGTTTTCGCAATGAAAAAAAGAAAAAAGAAATGATTGCTGAAATTTTAAAAGTCGCAAAATTAGCAAATAAATAAATTAAAATGAATAAAAAAGCAATAATATCTTTAGTGGTTATTCTTTTGTTTTTAGGCTTTGCTATTTGGTTTGGCAATCCAACCAGAAAAAATTTAGTAAATATTTCTAATAATTCATTGAATAATTTAAGCGAAGTTAAGTTGTAGGCTTTGGAAAAAGAATTTAATTTTGGCAGAATTCCAATTTTTGGCGGAAAAGTTGAACACATTTTTAAAATTAAAAATGAAAGTTTAAATCCAATAACTATTGGCAAAATTTATACTTCTTGTATGTGCACTGAAGCTTCTTTGGTTAAAGATGGAAAAGAATTTGGTCCTTATGGTATGCCGGGTCATGGATTTATTCCGACTATTAATGAAAAATTAGAGCCGGGAAAAGAAGCTGAAATTAAAGTAGTTTTTGATCCAGCCGCTCATGGGCCAGCTGGTATTGGGCAAATTAATCGTCGGGTTTTTATTCAAGATGAAAGCGGAAATAATATTTTAAATTTATTAGATATAAGCGCTTATGTTACTCCTTAAAACTATGAATAAAAAATTATTAAGTTTAATTTTAATTTTGGGAATTTTAGTTGGCGCGGCAATTTTATTTAAGTCTAATAAAAGTAGTTCGCAAATTATTTGGGATTTAAGCCAAGGCGGAAAATTGCTTTTACCATTAGTTGTTGTTTCAGCTTTAATTGACAGTATTAATCCTTGCGCTTTTTCTATTTTAATTTTAACCATTGCTTTTTTGTTTAGTTTGGGAAAATTAAGATCAAATATTTTAATTATTGGTTTAACTTATATTTTCGGACTTTTTGTGGTTTATTTTTTAATTGGCTTGGGAATTTTACAAGCGCTTCATCTTTTTAACACTCCGCATTTTATGGGTAAATTAGGAGCTAGTCTTTTAATTCTTTTAGGTTTAATTAATTTAATTAATGAAATTTGGTCTAATTTTCCAATTAAACTTCGCATTCCACAATTTTAAAAAAATTACTTTTAAACAACTTCAAGCTTATCAAAAAGAATTTAATAAATTAGCTGATTTTATTATTAAAAATTACGATGTTTTTAAAGATTAAGAATAATTTAAATTATAATTAATCGTTGTTTTTTAAATGTTAAAATTTTGCGCGAAAAAAACATTGCTTTATTTTTAATCTTATATTATTTTTTTATTTATGAATTTAAGAAAACAAATTAATCAACAGTGCCAAAATTTAAATTTTAAATATTTAAGTTTAAATTTTAACCAAAATTTAAATGTTTTAAAAAAAATTAAAACTAAGCTTAATTATCCGCCTCGTATTTTTGAATTTTTAATTCAAGATGAAAAAACAAGAGCTAATTTTTTATTGCTTTTAAATAG
>JBMFRD010000014.1:0-12922 GCA_049968295.1 Minisyncoccia bacterium | reverse complement strand
GGAAAAACTAATAAATCCGTAAGATCGTTTGCGGTAAAAGAAATTGAATTTCGATTGTTTGTTTGTAGCGATTGCTGGGTTATATCTTGTTGAGAATTAACCGTGTAATTAACCGCTGATGATTTAAAACCATTATAAGTAATGTAAGCCTGCCAATTCCCAACATCTTCACTTACAAAATTATTTGTACAAAAAGTTATGCCAAAAAAGCTTGACGTTATAGACTGAGGACAACCATTGGTGCACCCTCTATTATTCGGGCCGCTTGAATAAAACACCACATTAGTAGTAGTGGTACTCCTATCAATTAGACTATTATCTAGAATATAAATATTAAAGCATGCTTTTTCTCCTACTAAATAATTGCTTTTATTAACAGTTAATGTAATAGAATCAGCAGCTTTTACTTTTAATCCTCCAAAAACAAATATAAATCCTACAAAAGCAATAAAAAAACTTAAAAATATTCTTTTTTTCATTTTTATAATTTTTTTATAATTTTTATAAAATATTAATCGGCCTTTTTATATATTTTTATTATATTATTTTTTAAAAAAATAACAATCAAAGTTGTTGGCAATCCACAAAAAGATCATTAATCTTTTTAACTAAAAATAAATAGCTAAATAAGACCCAATTTGAGCTGCGGTTTCAGCTCTAAAAATTAAATCTGATAATTTTACAATTTCAAAATTATTTTCTTTAGCTAAATTTAATTCTTCTTCTGACCAGCCCCCTTCTGGACCAATAAAAATATTAATTTTTTCATTGGCTGATATTAATTTTAACACTTCTTTAAAATTTTTGCCATTAGGATCAAAAAATAAATTAAGCTGTTTAAAATTATTGTTTTTTAAATTTAAAATAATGTCATTAAATTTTTGAATATTTAATAAATGCGGGATGCTTGTTCGGCCAGATTGTTCTGCAGCTTCTTTAATAATTCTTTCTAATCTTTCGCGGTTAAAATTCAGCTTAACTGTATATTTGGAAATTAAAGGAATAATATTTTTTATTCCTAATTCAGTGGCTTTTTGGCAAACTAATTCAAAATTTTCTTTTTTTAAAATTGAAACATAAAGATTAACTTCTTTTTGCGACTCGCGATTCAACTCATAAATATTTAAAATTTTCCCTAAAATCATTCCATTATCAAAATTTAAAATTTTAATTTGCGCTTCTTGGCCAAAATTATTCACTAAAATAATTTCTTTACCAGTTTTTAATCTTAAAACTTTTTGAATTTGAAAAATTATACTTTTATCAGTAATCAAAACCTTATCTTTAGTTAAATCAAAATCATAAATAAAACGATGCAATCGCATAATTAAATTTTAAAATAAATTTAAAAATTAGCCAATTATTTAAAATAATATTTATAATATAAAATATGAATTCCTCAAAAGTTTTTAATTTTATACAATAATTTTTTGATATCTTATTTTTTGAATAAAAATAAAAAAATTGTAATCTTTGACTTAAATATACAACGTAATAAAACGAAGTTTATGCTAGTAGGTTAAGCTGGAGTGTTCTGTTGAAAACTCTTGTAGAGAGCTAGCCAGCAACCTTTTTTATCGATTGGCGGTGTTTGTTGGACAAAGTTCGAAACTATTTCGAGCAAAATCCAAATGATTAAAACTAATAAAATGGACTCGGCAAGGCGAAACAATTTGTCTGGGGTTTCGGATTCGCCCTGCCTCGGCTGATTTCCCGCCCGCAGGAGGGGTCTGGGGAGGAATGCGGGCGGGTTTCGGACTGGGGGTTTTCGGAAATTCGGCGGCTAATTTCAAATCAACACTTATATTCTAGCCGAAAATTTTGCCAAAACAAACCTTTCAAAATTTTCGGTTTCCTTATCTGGGCGATTTGAATATTCTTGGTAGATTTCAAAAATCAAATCTCTTAATTGGTTCCTCTCGAATAGTTCAAAATATTTTTGAGATTTATTTTTGAAATCTTCAACCGTTGCTATCCCTAATTCGTCGCATCTTGCCTTCAAATTCTTGTTTTGTAATAACTCTTTTTGTAATAAATCTTCGCTAATGCCAACGATTTTTTGGACAAACCCTTCATAAGATTGCGGTTTTTCTCCTTTTTTAAAAACATCATTGTAGGTTCTTATAAATTCTTCGCACAATAAACTAAAATATCCCTCACCATAATCCTGTTTTAATTTTTTATTGGCGAGTTGGGATATTTTTTCTTTTTGTTCATCCGTTAATTGTTGAGATAATTTTTCAACAATAGGATTTATTATGCTATGAGAAAATTCGTGTTCTAAATTATCTGGATTATCTATATGAGTTTTCAAAACTAATTCATCACCGAAAACAAAAGCGGCTCCAGAATCTTTTCTGTAAAGCGGGTCAGTAGGCATCAATGAAATTTTTTTAATTTTAGTTGTTTTTAAATCAGGCTTAAAGAAAGAAATCAGTTTTTCAATTCTTGCTTTTGTTTCACCTAAAATTTCCTCACGAGCTTTTTTGTCTTTTTCAATTTCAACACTTAGTTTTTCCGCTAATGGCGACGAAGAAAATGATCGATCAAATACTTCAAGTACATGAAAAAGTTTTTGTTGAAGTTCTTGCGGATTTTCAATATAGGATTTGTGTTTCGTTATAACTTCAAATGCTCCCTTATTTCTCTCTGGATGTCTGTAAGTAAGTGCGAGCGTGTATAAAACTTCTTCATCAACGCCACCTTCTTGTAAGGCACGAATTTCGTCTAAAAATCCCGAGACTTCAGAACTTAATGGATTTTCGGCAAAAAACTTTTTTGTTTCAACAGCTAAAGGATTATCAATATCTCCCCATTCGGGATTTTTAGCTTTTAGAATAAAAGAAAGTAATTGTGCACCCGGTTCTTCGCTAACGGAAATTTCTGGAGTTTTTAAAACTTCGAAAGTAGTTTCTTTTTTTTCTGGTTCATTTGGTTTTTCCATATTTGGTAAAAATTTTGGTTCAAAATTTTCCATAAAATTATTTGATCAACTCTTCAATATCAACACCAAGAGTTTTAGCGATTTTGCTCACTACAAAGACCGAAGGTTTTTTAATAACACCAGTTTCGATTTTGGTAAGTGTCGTATAAGCAACATCTGCTCTACGAGCAAAATCGTCTTGAGAAAGACCGAGTCTTGTCCTTAATTTCTTTATTTTTTGCCCTAATTGATTACTTTCCATATATTGATAACATAATACTGTTACTTATTTTAACTTGCAGTATTATAATAACAAATATGAGAATATTATTCAACAATTTTGTAGCCGCCGAATTTCCGAAAACCCCCAGTCCGAAACCCGCCCGCATTCCTCCCCAGACCCCTCCTGCGGGCGGGAAATCAGCCGAGGCAGGGCGAATCCGAAACCCCAGACAAATTGTTTCGCCTTGCCGAGTCCATTTTATTAGTTTTAATCATTTGGATTTTGCTCGAAATAGTTTCGAATTTTGTCCAACAAACACCGCAACAAATCGGAATTTAAATTTCCGCAAAAAATATGGTCGGCACGAAGTGCCGTCTGTTCTGAATTCCCCCCAAAAAATCCTGAATCTGAAAGGGTTCGCCACGCTCCGCGTGGCTCCTCGTTTGCCAATACAAATCTATGAATAATCAAACCAAAAAGTTTTTCATTTATACTCGCAAGTCTACAGACGACAAAGACAGACAAGTCCGCAGTATTTCTGAACAACTGTCGGAATTGAAAAGTTTAGCGTTGAAAGAACAACTGGAAGTGGTTGATGTCTTTGTCGAAAAGCAGACCGCCAAAATACCAGGTCGCCCGGTGTTTAACGAAATGATAGAGCGTATGGAAAAAGGCGAAGCGTCTGGTATTTTGGCGTGGCATCCTGATAGACTTGCTCGCAACTCGGTAGACGGTGGAAAAATTATCTATCTCGTTGATACTGGCGTGATTAACGAGATGAAATTTCCAACTTTTTGGTTTGATCCGACACCGCAAGGCAAATTTATGCTTTCAATCGCTTTTTCGCAATCCAAGTATT
Organism: Minisyncoccia bacterium; assembly: GCA_049968295.1. Classification (GTDB taxonomy): domain Bacteria; phylum Patescibacteriota; class Minisyncoccia; order UBA6257; family 2-01-FULL-56-20; genus JANWZH01. The sequence goes on along the minus strand of JBMFRD010000014.1, from coordinate 8,917 downwards.
ATGTGGACAACTTGTCGGAGAATATAAAACGAGGTCATCGCAACAAAGTGAAAGACGGAATATGGCCTCAAATGGCTCCACTTGGATATATAAATAAAAATAGAAAAATTGTTCCCGATGAAAATATAACACCCTTAATCAAGAAAACATTTGAGGCATATTCAACTGGAAATTTCACTTTGCGCCAACTTCGCGACAAGTTTAATGAACTTGGATTGAAGCGAAAAAGCGGAAAGGAACTTGCGGTGTCGAATTATCAAAAACTTTTGAAAAATCCGATATACACGGGTTTGATGTTGTATAACGGCGAAATCCACGAAGGCAAACATGAACCGATTATCACAAAGAAACTTTTTGATTCCGTTCAGGAAGTGATGATGAGAAAATCTAAACCTCACTCGAAAGGTCTAAAACCATTTTTGTATAGATTTGTATAGAGGATTTTTCCGTTGCGGAGAGTGTGGATGTTTCATTACCACCGAAACACAAAAAGGTCATAACTATTTGCGATGTACCAAACGAAAAAATCCTTGTTCGCAAAAATATACTCGCGAGGAAATCATCACTTCCGAAATTCAAAAGGAAATCAAAAAAGTTTCTTTGCCAGACGATTGGGCTAAATGGATGTTAGGAGAAAATGAAAAAGACAAATTAGTGGAAGCCCAATCGTCTACGCTTTTTGCAGACAAAACAAAAGCCGATATTTCTCTTTTGGATTCCAAGATTGAGAAGCTGATGAACGCATATTTAGAAAACGCACTATCGTTGGAGGAATATCGGGACGCCAAAAGTGCTTTGGTCAATCAAAAACAGCTTCTCAAAGAGAAATTATCGGCTTTTGAGCAAAAAGCGAATAATCGGTTCGAACTTACGGAAAAGTTTTTGAAATACAATATAGAATTGGCAAACGAGGGAATAAATGAAGAGAAACTTCATTTATTCAAAAAAGTCGGTTCGAACTTTCAAATTAAGGATCGAACCGTACTTTTTGAGCCACGCGGAGCGTGGCGAACCCTTTCAGATTCAGGATTTTTTGGGGGGAATTCAGAACAGACGGCACTTCGTGCCGACCATATTTTTTGCGGAAATTTAAATTCCGATTTGTTGCGGAAGGGGTGGGATTCGAACCCACGGGCCCTCTTACGAGAGCACGGCTTTCCAGGCCGTTCCGTTAGACCGCTCCGGCACCCTTCCATAAATTTTTTATATTAATTTATTTTTTTTGCTATAACTTATTATTTTACTTCCGTTTCCACCAAAGACGTACCGCCTCTGGCAAAAAACCTCCAGCACCCTCCCACCACTTAAGCAACAACAATTTTATTTTTGCCTGTTTTTTTAGCTTTGTAAAGTGCTTGATCAGCTAAATCAAAAACTTTTTGAAATTCCTGATATTTTTTAAAATCAGCCACTCCGCCGGAAATAGTAAAATTAATTATTTTTCCATTAATTTTTATTTTTTTGTTTTCAATTTTTTTACGAATATAATCCGCAACTTGATAAGCATGCATTTTATCTGCGCCAATAAGCAAAACCACAATTTCTTCTCCGCCCCAACGACCAATAATATCTAAATCTCTTATTCTATTTTTAATTTCCAAACATAAAACTTTTAAAGCTTTATCGCCAGCGCTATGCCCAAAAACATCATTAATTTTTTTAAAATTATCAATATCAAACAAAATTAAAGAACAATTTTTAATTAAATTTTTTTTACGTTTTTCTTTGGTTTGATTAGTTTTTATTTCTTTTAAAAATTTTTTAGATATTTCTAAAAATCCACGACGATTATAAGCTCCGGTTAATTCATCTTTATAAACTAATTTTTCAAGGTGCTTAATTTTATTTTTTAAAAAATCAAGATTTTTCATATTTTAATTTAAAATTAAAAAAACTAAATTTTGGAAATAGGCTTTAAAAAATTAATTAAAACAATAATTAACATTAAAATGCTAAAAACAAAAGGCAATTCAATATTTAAACTAAAAGCTTTTAAAAAAACAAAAAACAAAATCGGAAAAGTCATAGCTTGCAAACCAATTTGATAAGATTTTTTATAGTTAATGTCAAATTTTAAAATTTTTAAAATTAACATAATAATCAAAGCGCCAATTAAAAGATATAAAAGCTTGGCGCTATAAACAAAAATAAAACCAAAAAACAAACCAAAAATTATAATTGGCACAATAAATTTTTTAAAAACATCCATTTTTTCTACCAGCATTGAAACAAACTTATAATCAATAACTATATCGGGAACATTTTTTAAATCTTCAACAATAATTTGATTATCTTTTAAATAAATTAAATTATTTTTTGTTAATAAAATCGCGGCTTTGTATTCTTTAAATTTTTCTATAGCAAAATCATTTTGAGTATCAATAACTAATAAATTTGAAATTTGATCTGGCGGCACCTCAATTTCTTTGGGCCAAACCAAAAAATAAGGAGTGGGCATATTAGTTTTTGCTTCTCCTTTGGAAATAGTAATTACCAAATCTTGGGGGTAATATTTTAAAATATTTTGGCCTAAGTTTTGGAAAAATAAATTAATTTTTGGCACTAAATCAATGCTTAAAATAATAGTTAAAATTAAAGATAAAACAATAATTAAATTAAAAAAATATTTAAAAGAAAAAGAAATGGGCTGATTTAATAATTCGCTTTGATAAAATTCCGGATGATAAATACTTGATTTTATAGTTCTAAAAAAATTCATTTTAATTAATATTCATTCCGCGCAAAATTTTAATTCTTTCTTCAATGGGCGGATGAGTCATAAACAATTTATGTAAAAATCCTGATTTTTTAAAAGGATTTGAAATCCAAAGATGAGCTGTAGCATCCGAAGCCACATTCATTGGCGCATAATCTTTTTGAATTTTTTCCAAAGCCCGAGCCAAACCTTCTGGGTATCTAGTTAATAAAGCTCCAGTGGCATCAGCTAAAAATTCTCTTTTACGGGAAATTGCGAGTTGAATTAAAGTAGCGCTAATTGGAGCTAAAACAGCAAAAATTAAACCAACTAAAACCAAAATTCCTCCACTAGAATCTGAATTTCTGTCTCTTCTGTCCCAAAACATCATTCTAAAGAAAAAGTCAGCCAAAATAGAAATAATGCCAGCTAAAACCACAGCTACAGTAGAAACTAAAATATCTCGATTGCCAATATGCGCCAGTTCATGAGCTAAAACTCCTTCTAATTCTTCGTTTTCTAATTTTTCAATAGCGCCTTGGGTAACAGCAATTGCCGCATTTTTGGGATTTCGGCCAGTAGCAAAAGCATTAATTTGTTTTTCAGGAATTATATAAATCCGAGGCATTGGTAAACCTGCAGTAATACATAAATTTTCAACCATATTCCATAAATATGGATTTTCTTCTTTGGTTTTAACTGGAATCGCCCGGCTAAGCGCTAAAGCAATTTTATCTGAATTCCAATAACTAATTAAACTAGTAAAAATAGAAGAAATAACCGCTCCCCATAAAATTAAAACATTATTAAAATAATAAGAAAAAAACCATCCAAAACCAATAGAAAAAATTAAAAATACTGAAAATAATAAATATGTCCGCCAAATATTTTTTTCTTGTTCAGTATATAAAGAAGCCATATTAAATTTAAAATTTTAATTTAAAAACTAACTTTAACTGCTTGTTTAGCTTCGTCTTCAGCTTCAAAAAAATCAAAAGCTTTAAAGCCAAGCATTTTTGCAATCAAATTTGTTGGAAAAGTTTGAATAGCCGTATTAAAATCCCGCACATTAGTATTATAAAATCTGCGCGCCGCTTGCATTTTGTTTTCAGTATCAGTTAATTCATCTTGAAGCCGCAAAAAATTCTGGCTAGCTTTTAAATCTGGATAGTTTTCTGCAACTGCAAACAAAGATTTTAAAGCTCCAGATAGCATATTTTCAGCTTCGGCTTTTTTATGCAAATCCGAACCAGCATTCATTATAGCTTGACGAGCCAGAGTTACATTTTCTAAAACTGTTTTTTCATGCGCCATATAGCCTTTAACGGTTTCAACTAAATTTGGTATTAAATCAAATCTTCTTTTAGATTGCACATCAATGTCCGAAGCTGCTTCCGCTACTCTATTTTTCAAAACAATTAAACGATTATAAACAAAAATCAACCACAAAACAATTAAACCTAAAATTATAAGTAAAATATTTAAAATGCTCATCAATATTTTTATATTTATTTATTCGACTTTAACTAAATTATAAAACATTTTTTAAATTTTAGCAAAAAAATAATACCCTAAAAGGGTATTATTTTATAATTAAATTTTATTTAAATATATTAGTAATCTTCATCCATTCCTCCGCCTAAATGATTAGGCATTCCACCGGATTTCTTTTTTTCAGGCAAATCAACAACTGCCACTCCAACTTTCAAATAAGTTGAAGCCACTGAAATAGCATTAGTAAAAGCAGTTTTTGTTACTTTTAATGGATCAATAATCCCAACTTCTTTTAAGTTGTTAATTTCATTAGTCATAGCATTAAATCCAATCCAGATATTTTTTTCAGCATTATGTAAATTAATTAATTCCCGAATGACCTCATCTGGAGATTCGCCGCTATTTTCAATAATTGATGAAAGTGGAGCAACTAAAGCTTTAGAAATAATTTGACGAGCTGCGGCTTCAACTGAATTATCGTCACTGGATTTTTTATTTTGCTCTAAATAAACATTAAACAAAGCAATGCCTCCGCCGGGAATAATTCCTTCCTCCATTGCAGCTCGAGTTGCGGCGACCGCATCTTCAACTCTTTGTTTTAATTCTTTTTGAGCCGCTTCAGTTGGAGCGCCAACCTTAATTACTGCCACGCCGCCAGCTAATTTTCCAAGTCTTTCTTGTAATTTTTCGCGATCAAATTCTGAATCAGTTTTTTGAATTTGAGCTTTAATTTGAGCAATTCTTTTTTCAATTTGTTCTTTATCTCCTTTTCCGCCAACAATAGTTGTAGTATCTTTATTTGAAATTACTTTATGCGCATGCCCTAAATCTTCTAATTCAACATTTTCAAGCTTTTTGCCTAAATCTTCAGAAATAAAACTTGCTCCTGTAACAATAGCAATATCTTCTAACATTTCTTTTTTGCGATCGCCAAATCCCGGCGCTTTTACTGCTAAACAATTAAATACTCCTCTTAATTTATTAACAATTAAAGTAGCTAAAGCTTCGCCCTCAACTTCATCGGCAATAATCACTAATTCTTTCTTGCCGCTTTGCACAACTTTTTCTAATAAATGCAAGATATCATTTACAGCTGAAATTTTTTTATCAGTAACTAAAATATAAGGATCTTCTAAAACAGCTTCCATTCGATCAGGATTAGTCATCATATAAGGCGAAATATACCCCCGATCAAATTGCAATCCTTCAACTAATTCATAAGAATTTCCAATTGTATTTGAATCCTCAACTGTTACTACTCCATCTTTTGAAATTTTAGTCATTACTTCAGCAATTAATTTGCCAATTTCTTTGTCTTTAGAAGACAAAGTAGCAACTTCTTCAATTTTTTTATTATCATTAATAACTTCTCTTTGTTTTTCTAAATTTTTAATAACTTCTTCGCCTAATTTATTTAATTCTTCAGCTAATTGAATAACATTAAATCCTTCTTTGCGGATAACTTTTTCGCCTTCATCAATCATAGTTTGAGCTAAAACAACTGAAGTGGTTGTTCCATCACCAACATTATCATTGGTTTTATCCGCAGCTTGTTTAATAAATTCCGCTCCTAAGTTTTCAAATTTATCTTCTAATTCAATTTCTTTAGCAACTGTAACTCCGTCAAAAGTAACTTGCGGAGCACCATAACTTTTTTCTATAACTGCAGCTCGACCACGCGGACCTAAGGTCATTTTAACCGCTGCAGCTAATTTATCTATTCCTCGTTTAATTGCTTCACGAGCGTTTTCGCTAAAAACAATTTGTTTGGCCATAGTTTTATTCAATAATAGCTAATATATCGTCCTCATCTCCGACTAAATATTTTTTGCCATCTAATTCAACCTCGTCTGGACCATATTTTTTAAAGAGGACAATATCTCCGACCTTTACTGACATAGGAATACGTTCTCCTTTTTCATTTAATTTACCTGGACCAATAGCAATAATCCTGCCCCGAATTGGTCTTTCTTTTTCAGCGGTTTCTGGTAAAACTATACCAGATTTTGTTGTTTTTTCTTCTTCAATTGGTTCAATAAATAAATGATTAGAAAGTGGTTTAAATTCCATATTTTTATAAATTAGCAATTACGACCTTTGATTGCTAAATATAATTTAGGCGATAAATAAATTTTTGTCAAGAATTTTTTGTATTACTGCTTTTAAAAATATTTTTTATAATTTTTGTTAAAAATACTTAAAAATAAAAGCGCCCTAAATATTTAGGACGCAAACTGATTTAATATGTTTTTTATTTTTTCAATTACGGAAAGAGTGCTTTCATAAAAATGAACAATGACAACTGGAACGTCAGGAAATTTTATTTTATGAATATTCTGATTCCTTATAGAACTTTTAACCTGTAATGGGATTTTATTTCCATTCAAATCAAAAAGAAAAAAATCTATTCCTCTAAATTTATCATCATAAGCATTGGTTTTATAAAAACTTAAAATTTCTCCGTTTTCAGTCATCATTTTTAGGGCCTCGAAAACTTTCTTCTCATTTTCTCTCCCCCTTTCTAAACTTATTTTTAAAATAAGTTTAGAAATATACTTTGCTTTTTTCAATTGTCAACCTCCTTTCTAATAAAATTAAATCATATATATTAAAAATAGTCAAAGTCAGTTGTTTAGCTGATGTAATTTTTGAATATTTTCAGTTGTTTTTGGCAATAATTTTTCCGGATTTTTTATACCAAAACTTTCTAAAATCATTGAAATTATTTCTAATAATTCATTTCTTTTAATTTTTAGAGATGGGTAATTATCAATTAAATAAATCCTTGGATTTTTATCGTCTTTAGTTTTTCCCCAAATAATATTTCTTGGAATAATATCAATTATTTCTCCATAATAAATATTTTGTCTAGGATTAATTTTTAAATTTTTTATATAAAAATCAATAACTCTGGATAAAACATTATCTAAATTAGAAGCAAAATTAAAATAAGTTTCTCTGGTTATTGGACAGTGCTCTACTTTTTGCATTAAAATATAAGCTTTTGCCGAGTCTTTATTTTCTCCGGCAATAACTAATTGATTTTCAGGTAATAAATCAGAAAAATTTTCTTTAATAAATTTATATTCATTAATAATTTTATCTATATTTTCTTCATCAATTTCTTTAATATAAATATTCGAATCTTTTAAAGCTTCATATAGCTTGCTATAACCGCCGGGCATTTTAATTTGAACTTTCTTGCCCTTTTCTACCGGAACATAATCTTTAAAATTTTCATTCATTTAATTATTTTATAATATTTTTAAAAAAAATACCCGAGCGCTTACCCGGGTAAATTAATTTATTTTTAACGTCTCCCGCCTAATTCTTGAAATAAAACTAAAATTATTTCCATAAAAACCTTAACTATTAAAAAAGAAATAATAAAAATTGAAATTATTAAAAAAATAATAATTCCTAGCGTTAAAATAAAAAAGGTTTTCATTGGAACCTCCTTTTTAAATAATACAATAAATTTATAAAAAAAGCAATGATAACAAACAAATTAAATAAAAAATTTAAAAATTATTCATATTCCCGCATTGTAAATTGAGAATTAATTTGACGAACTGAATCTAAAATCACAGCCACCACAATTAAAAGCGATGTTCCAGAAATATGCAAGGTTGAAATTCCAGTTATTTTTTGAATAATTAATGGCAAAACCGCAATAATACCTAAAAATAAAGCTCCAAAAAAAGTTGTTTTATTCATTAAATTAGAAAAAAAGCGAGTGGTGTTTTCGCCAGGCCTAATACCGGGTATAAAACCACCTGATCTTTGTAAATTTTTTGAAATTTCTTCAGGATTAAAAGTAATAGCGCTATAAAAATAAGTAAATATAAAAACCAAAATAAAATAAACAATGCCATAAAGTAATTGATTAGCTAAAAATTTTGTAACTAAATCATTTAATTTTATACCAATATCTTTTGAAAAAATCATTGAGGTTTGAGCAATAAATTGAGGGAAAAGCATAACTGAAATTGCAAAAATTAATGGGATCATTCCGGCTTGATTAACTTTTAAAGGCAAATAACTTTGAACTCCGCCATACATTTTCATTCCTCTAACTTGACGAGCATAAGTTACTGGCACGCGCCGTTCGCCTTCGTTTAAATAAACTACTCCTAAAATAATTAAAATAAAAATAGCAACAAAAAAAATGTAAGAAAACAACAATGACGAATCATAAGCTAAAATTGCGGATCGAATTGAATTTGGCAAATTACTTAAAATTCCAGCTAAAATAATTAAAGAAATTCCATTTCCAATTTTTTGTTCAGAAATTAATTCGCCAAACCATAAAGCTACCATTGAACCCGTAACAATAACAATTACATTAATCACTGCTTCTAAACCAACTGGTTTACTAATAACACCTTGAGAAGCTAATAACGCCAAAAAACCATAAGCTTGCAAAGCAGCCAAAGGAACAGTTAATAAACGAGAATATTGATTAAATTTTGCCTGCCCTTGCGCTCCTTGCTCGTAATATATTTCTTTAATTTTTGGAAAAACAATAGTTAAAAGCTGCATAATAATTGTTGCAGTAATATATGGTCCAACTCCCAACATTACAATAGACAAGTTTGAAAGCCCGCCTCCAGACAAAAGATTTAAAAACCCAAAAATTTGATTTTGAGAAAAAAATTCCTGCAATCGAACAATGTCTACTTTAGGAATTGGAACTGCGGCTAGCAATCGATACGCAATTAAAATTCC
>JBMFRD010000013.1:0-13024 GCA_049968295.1 Minisyncoccia bacterium | reverse complement strand
ACCTTAAATATTCCTCAAGAATTCGATCCTTTAGATGTTGATTTTGTTACCGGGCCATTAACAATAAAAAATACTCAAATTCAAACTCCAACTCAACCACAAACTCAGAATCAAATTCAAGTTCAATCTCAGACCCAAATCCAAAACCAAAATTTAAATCAAACCCAAAGTCAAAATACATTAAATTCTTTAACAGGATTATTAAGTCAATTTTCTTCAATATTAGATTCAATTAAAAAATTAGATGCTAAATCTCAGGAATTAATTGGCGGATTGCTTAAACAACTTATTGATGCTTTTCAAAGTGTCTTGCTTCAATTAGGTTCTTCAAATTCGGCCTCTACTAATCAAACTTCAACTACTCAAAACATAAATTCTTCTCAGGCAACATCTACTTTAAAAATTAATAAAACCGTTACTGGAGATTTTAGTAAAAAAATAAGATATGTTAAAGATGATATATCAAAATCTGGCTGGGTGGCTATTCGCGAAATGGAATTTTATGACGATTCTGGTAATAAAATAAAACCAGTAGACGCTACTTCAAGTTGTGACTGGTGTAATTATGAAAAACCTCCGTCTTATAGCGTTGGTCCAAAAGGAGTTTTTGATAATAATTGGGAGACTGTTTGGAACGCTGGAGAAACGGCTGATGATTGTAATTGGTATATTGCACATATGCGGGACGATGGAATATGGGGCGTTGGTTGTAGTCCTAATAAAATTAGAAAAGCATGGATTAATGTTGATTTAGGAAAAGAATATAATTTATCTAAAATTAGAATTCAAGTAATGGGCTCTAGCATTTTGAGAAGTGATGGTCTTATAGTTGACGAAGCTGGTAACAAAATCACTAATTCAAGAGTTGACGTTTTATACGGAAGCATAGATGGTAAGGATTATTATCCTATTTGTAAATTGGAAAATAACGTTTATAAAGATTCTGATTGGATTGAATGCGTTAAATAATTTAATATTAAAATTAACTTAATAATTTAATATATGCTTAAAAGCATTGATGTTTTTAATGTTGTTAAAAAAATTCCAAAAGGAAAGTTTTTATCTTATTTTGATTTAGCTAAAAAATTAGGCAATATAAAATATCAAAGAGCAGTTGCTAAAATTTTGACTAAAAATCGCAACCCTAAAATTCCTTGTCATCGAATAATTTATAAAAACGGAGAAGTTGGCGGTTATTTTGGTCATAAAAATTGGGATTATATTAAAGCCGCCAAGCTTTTAGCCGAAGGCGCAATTGGCGTTATTCCAACTGACACTATTTATGGTATTTGCGCTTCAGCTTTTAATAAAAAAGCAGTAGAAAAAGTTTATAAATTAAGAAAAAGAAATCCTCAAAAACCCTGCATTATTTTAATTTCAAATATTTATGATTTAAAACAATTTGGAATAAGTTTAAATCAGCGTCAAAAACAAATTTTACAAAAAATATGGCCATCAAAAATTTCAGTTATTTTAAAAATTAATAATAAAAAAGCAATAAATAAATTTAATTATTTACATCGTGGCACAAATACTTTGGCTTTTAGATTTCCTAAAAATAAATTAATTTTAAAAATTTTAAAAATATCAGGGTCATTAATTGCGCCTTCAGCTAATTTTGAAGGACAAAATCCGGCTTTAAGCATTAATCAATCGCGAAAATATTTTAAAAATAATGTTTTTTATTTAAATCGCGGCAAATTAATTTCTAAACCTTCAACTATTTTAGATTTAACAAAAAATAAATTAAAATTAATTCGTAAAGGCGCGGATTTTAATAAAATTAAAAATATAATTAATTCATTTCTTTAATATAAATTAATCCTAAAATAGTTAAAATAATAGGGAAGTCGCATCCGCAACTAAAAGAAAGAGGCCAAACTCCGGACATTAAACTAAAAATTATTTCAAATCCGGAAACAACCCCTAAAATGTAAACTGCTTTTTTGCGCATTAACCAGTAAAGACGAAGAGCAATTGCGCCGGAAATAAAAACAATTATTTCAATAATTAACCGGCTTAAATTATAAGTATTAAAATTATTTTGAGCTATAGTTATTAAACCAATTATTCCTAAAAATATTAAAAATAACCAAATTATTCCAGTAAAACAAAATAAAGTTATAATCCAAGGCCTTTTATTTTTATTTTGAAGTGTTTTTTGGGGGTTTGCATTATTTCCATCTTTTTCCATAAATTAATTATAGTATATTTAACATTTTAATAAAACTTTCTTTAAAGCAATTTTATTGTTGCCGAAATAATTATAATTAAATAATTCTAATTATAAAATAATTTTTAATAAATTAAAATTAAATAAATTTAGTAATTAAAATTACTTTTTAAGTTAATAAGTTTTAAAATGTATGTAATTATTATTTTGAATTAATTTTTAAAAATGCTTTTAGCTTGTTTCGTTGTTTTGCTATTTAAAAATTTGACAAAAAATATAGAGATGGTTATAATTTTTATAACCAGTTTATGCTGGCTTTTATTATGGCAAGTAATTTAAAATTGTTAAAAGATCAAATAATGAGGAATATTTTAATTTTTATTACCTATGAATAATAATAAAAAAAATATTCCTCAAGTTGAAGGAATAGTTGAAGAAGCGTTGCCAGCTTTAACTTTCCGGGTAAAATTAAAAGATGATCGGGAAGTTTTAGCTCATTTAGCTGGAAAATTAAAACTTTATCATATTAGAATTTTACCCGGAGATAAGGTTGTGGTTGAAATGGGTCCTGATGGTCGAAGAGGGAGGATAATTAAAAGATTATAATTAAATGAAAGTTAGAAGTTCGGTTAAAAAAATATGTAAGGATTGTAAAGTGATTAAGCGACACGGTCGAGTTTATGTGTTTTGCAAAAACCCAAAACATAAACAAAGACAAGGTTAATTTTTTATTTTAATTTAAAGATGAGAATACTTGGTATAAATATTCCAGATAATAAAAGAATTGAAGTAGCTTTAACTTATTTTTATGGTATTGGTCCTTATTTAAGCCGTAAAGCTTTAAGCGAAACCAATATTAATCCAGATAAAAGAACAAAAGATTTAAGCGCTGACGAATTAAATAAATTAAAAACTTGGATAGAAAATAATTGTAAAATTGAAGGGGCTTTGCGTCAGGAAATTAGACAAAATATTAATCGTTTAAAAGAAATTCAATGCTATCGCGGGATTCGTCACATAAAACGTTTGCCAGTAAGAGGTCAAAGAACTAAAACAAATTCCAGAACTGTTCGCGGGAACGCAAGAAGAACAGTTGGCAGCGGTAAAAGAAAAATAGAATTAAAGTAAATTTAAATTAAAATTATGGGCAAAAAGAAAATAGTTACAAAAACAGCAGATAATTTAGAAGCTAATAAAAATCAAGCAGGCAGTACAGGCAGTAGAAGTGTTTCCAGTAAAAAAGCAAGAAAAATAAACTTAGCCAAAGTTTATATTAATGCTACTTATAATAATACTATTATTACTGTAACAGATGAAAATGGCAATGTTTTATCTTGGTCTTCAGCTGGTTCAGTTGGTTTTTCCGGGCCTAAAAAAGCAACTCCTTTTGCGGCTTCAAAAGTAGTTTCAATTATTTCTGAAAAAATTAAACCTTTTGAAATTAAAAATGTAGAAATTTATGTTAAAGGAATTGGTTCAGGTCGGGATTCGGCAATTAGATCTTTTGCTAGTGAAGGCTTTAATATTGTTTTATTAAAAGATGTAACTCCAATTCCGCATAATGGTCCAAGGCCGCCAAAACCAAGAAGAGTTTAATTAAAAATATGTTAAAAGTTAAAGAAAAAAAAGAAAGGGCATTAGGCGCAAATTTACATTTAAAAGGCATACGTTGTAATTCTCCAAAATGTGCTTTAGTTCGCAATCCTTTTCCGCCCGGAATGCATGGCAAAAAGAAAAAATCAAAAGCCGTTTCTGAATTTGGTTATCAATTAAAAGAAAAGCAAAAATTAAAATTAACATATCAAATTACTGAAAAAACTTTAAGGCATATTTTTAAACAAGCTCAAAAATCAAAAGAATCAACTGTAAATAAATTAATTGAACTTTTAGAATTAAGATTAACTAATGTTCTTTTTGTTGCTGGACTAGCGCTTTCAAGATCAATGGCTAGAAATATGATTCGTGACGGCCATATTTTAGTTAATAATAAAAAAATAAAAGTTTCAAATTATAACGTTAAAATCAACGATGTTATTTCTTTGGACGAAAAAATTAAAAAAACTCCATTGCTTAAAACCGTAGTTGAAAAACTTAAAAGTTATAATCCGCCAGAATGGTTAAATGTTGACAAAGAAAAAATGATTATTAAAGTAGTTAAACGTCCTGAAATAAATGATGCTTTAATTCAATTTGATATTGAGCCGATAATTGATTTATTTAGTAGATAGCGATGTAAATAAGTCGAGCATCGCAAATTAAATTGAAAAATAAATATAAATATAATCTATGGAAAAAATTATTTTAAGTTCAACAGTTAATATTAAAAGAATTTCAGAAAATTTTAATCAAGGCATTTTTGAGGTTGAAAATTTGTTTCCGGGTTATGGATTAACCTTAGGCAATGCTTTAAGACGCGCTCTTTTTTCTTCTTTGCCCGGAGCAGCGGTTACTTATATTAAAATTAAAAATGCTCCTCATGAATTTACTACTTTGCCTGGTATAAAGGAAGATGTTTTAGAAATTTCTTTAAATTTTAAAAAATTAAGATTTAAAATTCATACCGATGAACCACAAACTTTATTTTTAAAAGTTAAAGGAGAAAAAGAAGTTAGGGCTTCTGATATTGAAGAAAATTCTTTAGTAGAGGTTGTAAATAAAGATGAGTATCTTTTTACTTTAACCAATAAAAATGCTTCTTTTGAAGCTGAAATTACAGTGGAAAAAGGCATGGGTTATTTACCAGTTGAAGCTAGAAAAAAAGAAAAGCTTTTAATAGGAACAATTGCTTTAGATGCATTTTTTTCTCCAGTAGTAAAAGCTAATTTTGAAGTTGAAAATATGCGTGTTGGCGAAAGGACGGATTATAATCGATTAAGATTAATAATTGAAACCGATGGAACGATTAGTCCATCTTCAGCTTTGCACAAAGTTTCAAATATTTTAAAAGATCATTTCGAAAAAATAATGGAAATTGATGTTAAAGAATTTGATGTTGATTCTAAAAAAGAAACAAAAATAAAAAAAGTTGAAGAAAGTAAAAAAGATAAATCAGAAAAAGCAGAAGAAAAAAAGATGAAAAGTCTAAAAAATAATTAATTTTATGCGGCATCATAAAAAAGTTAAAAAATTTCATAGAAAAACAGGACAAAGAAGAGCTTTTATTAAAAATTTGGCTCAAAATTTAGTTCGCGATGAAAAAATTGAAACCACTGAAGTTCGAGCCAAAGCTCTACGTTCTTTTGTGGAAAGATTAGTGACAATAGGTAAAAAACAAACTTTAGCCGGTAGAAGATTAATTATTTCCAGATTAGGTAATGAAAAATTAGCTCATAAATTATTTGAAGAAATCGCTCCTCGTTATTTAGAAAGAAAAGGCGGTTATTTAAAAATTACAAAATTACCTAAAACCAGAAAAAGAGATTCAGCGCCAATGGTCGTTTTAGAATTTGTAAAATAATGGATTATATTATTGATGCTAAAAATAAAAAATTAGGAAGATTAGCTTCAGAAATTGCGCTTATTTTGCAAGGTAAAAAAAGTCCTAAGTATAATCCACGTTTAGTTGGTGAAGACCGTGTTATTTTAGAAAATTATAAAGAAATTAAATTAGATGATAAAAAAATAAAAGAAAAAAAATATTATCGTCATAGCGGTTATGTTGGTCATTTGAAAATAAAAACCTTAGAACAAAAATGGCAAAAAGATCCAAAAGGAGTAATTAGAGAAGTAGTCAGACATATGTTACCTAAAAACAAATTAAATAGTCGACGACTTAAAAATTTAATTTTTAAAGATTAATATGCCTAGAGGAAGAAAGTCAAAAAATATTGAAGAAGAAAAAACAATAGGAACTAAAAAATATATTGAAGCTATTGGTCGTAGAAAAACAGCTACGGCTCGAGTTAGAATTTATGAAGAAAAAGGTGATTTTGTTGTTAATAATAAATTACTTAATCAATATTTTGGCATTGAACGTTTTAGAAAAACAGTTTTATCTCCATTGGAAGTTTTAAAATTAAAAGATAAATTTAGTGTTTCAGCGCGTGTTGTTGGCGGAGGTATAATGGCTCAAGCTGAAGCAATTCGACATGGTTTAAGTCGGGCTTTAGTTAAATATAATGAATCTTTTAAAAAAGTTTTGCGTGGAGCAGGATTTTTAACTCGTGATCCACGAATGGTAGAGCGTAAAAAATATGGCTTAAAAAAGGCTCGCAAAGCCCCACAATGGAGCAAACGATAGTTTGAGACATTGTGCAATAATCAAGATACCCACAATGGAGCCCCGATGTTTCGGGGCGACATTGTGGTAAGGATGCAGTTGGAAAGTTAAAGCTTACTCTTTTTTTGTATAGAAAACATCTTTAATTATTAAAAATAATAAAAAGCCCCCTTTATAAAACAGGGGGCTAATTTTTTTTCATTTTAATTTTCCTCCTTTTTTGTTTCTTTTACTTCAATTATATTCATTGAAATTATTTTTACTTTAATTTCAGTTTCTTTGCCGGTGAATCCGAAAATATAACGATAATGATGAGAAATTATTACTTCCTCATCATTTAAAACTTCTTTGATTTCAGGAATTGGGTTTTTAACCCATCCTTGAATCCATAATATTTTTTCTTTTACTCCAGAGCCATTGTGATCTATATTTTTTTGGCCGAGGATCATTTTTCACCTCCTTTTTAAATTATAAGATATTTTTTAAAAAATAAAAACAATTAATTATTTAAATAAAATTTTTCAAGCTTTTTTAATTCATTATTTTTTATTGCTTCTTGAATATTTTTAGTTAAATTATTAATAAAATAAATATTATGAATTAATAAATTTGTAAAAGCTTTTTTATCTTTTAAATTTAATTGCCAATAAATTTCTTTTTTAGTTATTCCTTCTTTACAAATAGGACACTCGCAAAACTCATCTAAAATTGAATTATCATTACTGTATTTGGGTTCATTTAAATTAATAATTTTATTTAAAGACCAAGCTAGTCCATTTTTTGAGTTTTTATATGGCAAGTCTGTCTCAAAAACATCTATGCCTTTTTTAATTACTTCAAACAATTCTTTAATTGATTCAATATTTTTAATATGTTTAATTTGAATTTCATAAGTATTTTTATTTACAAGATCAATAATTTTTAAAATTTCTTTTAGTTCTGGTTTTTGAAGTGTATTTAAAATAATAATTCCGTCAAAATTAAATTTTTTTAAAAACTGAGAACTTAATTCAATTAGATCGTTAAAAATTCCTCCACCTAAAACTCCATAAACTTGTTTTGTAGATGTTTTTGCTTCTAAAAATCTAATTTGCCATTTTTGTGATTTTTCTAAAGTTTCCAAGGCTTGATTTTTATTTTCGTTTAATGTTGAATTTTTGTTTGAAGTAAAATAAAAATCGTTTGGTAAATCAAAAGCAGTGATAATGTCTGGGTTTAGTTCTTCTTGAATTTTTAAAGACGTTTCAGCATCAAAATAATCTTCAATGCCTTGACGATGATCTTTAAAATGAATTCCGGAATTAGATATATTTAAAATATTATTTTTTTGATCAATTAATTTTATTTTTATGATTTCTAAAGATCCAGAATCAGTCATTATTGGACCATGCCATTTTAAAATGTCATAAATTCCAGTTGAAAAATTTATGCCTTCATCAGATAATATTTTCCAAATTTCATAAGCATCAGTTTTAATTATTTGAGTATTTATTTCTTTTAGTTTTTCTTCTTCTAATGGTTTTAATATATTATGAGTTTTTAAAATAAAGGCTGGAGTTTCAATTATGCCTTTAGCGGTTTCAATTTTTCCACAACGAGCCGCAGTTTTTTGGTCTTTATAAATAATTTCAAGCATTTTATAAAACTTTTGATTTTATAAAACTTTTGACCCAGGAGCAATTTCTTTTTCAGGAATAATTAAAACAACATTATTATTTTCATCTTCAGCTGCCAAAATCATCCCTTGGCTTTCTATGCCTTTAATTTTTTTTGGCTCTAGATTAAAAACCACAACAACTTGTTTGTTAATTAATTCTTCGGGTTTGTAAAAATCAGCAATACCGCTTACAATTTGTCGCCATTCTTGGCCTAAATCTATTTCTAGTCTTAATAATTTATTCGCGCCTTCAATTTTTTCGGCAACTATAATTTTTCCAATTCTTAAATCTATTTTTTTAAAATCTTCAATAGTCATTTATAAGCATTTTTTATTATTTTTAAACATTTGTCAATTTTTTTAAAAAGATTTATAATTTTTAAAAAGGTCGTTATTTTATATGAAAAAATGAATAATAAAGGTGAAATAGGTTCTTTAATTAGTTTAATTGTTTTTATTGGAATAATTTTTTCTTTTTTAGTTAGCGCGAATGTTATTTCTTTAGGTCAATCAATATTTTATGGTGTCTTATTTTTATTTTTAATTATTTTATTAGGAGGTTTGAGAATTGTAAATCAGTATGAAAGAGGAGTGGTTTTAACTTTTGGTAAATATACTAGCACTAGATCTCCTGGTCTTACTTGGATTTTTATTGGAATTCAAAAAATGATTTTGGTGGATATGCGTATTGCAACAGTTGATATTCCGCAACAAGAGGTGATAACCAAAGATAATGTTCCAGTTGGAATTAATGCTGTTGTTTATTTTTATGTTAATTCAGCTGAAAAAGCAATATTAAATGTTAAAAATTATATTTTAGCTGTTTCTCAATATGCTCAAGCGGTTTTAAGAGATGTGATTGGCGGAATCGAACTTGATGCTTTATTATCGGAAAGAGAAAAAATAGCAGAATCTATTCAAAATATTGTTAGTGTTGCAACTGAACCATGGGGAATTGCAGTTACTGATATTAAAATTCAAGATATTGAGTTGCCGGCAGATATGAAACGAGTTATGGCTAAACAAGCTGAATCAGAAAGAGAACGTCGGGCTATTATTATTCGAGCTGAAGGCGAATATCAAGCTTCTCAAAAATTAAGCGAAGCAGCTCAAATATTGGGCTCTACTCCTGGAGGTTTGTCAATGCGTACTTTGCAAACTATAGAAAAAATAAATCCAGATCCATCTAAAACAGTTATTTTTGCTTTGCCAGTTGAAGTTTTGGAGGGAATTAAGATTTTAGCTCAAAATAATAAAAATAATAAATAATTATAAAATTATAATTAAACTTCTTTTTTTATCTTATTTCTTGTAAGAATAAATTTACTAATTGTTTAATATTTGAATTAGACTTATAAAAAGCTTCCCATAAAACTACAATATCTACATCATTTAAAATTGCTCTTTTTATTTCTTGAATTGTATCACCCCCAGCTACCGCAATTAAAATATCATAACTTCCTTTAATTTGTTTAATTTGATAATAGGGTATTTGTTTTTCTTTGGAAAATTTTGTTTCATCAACGCCGCGATGTAAGATTACTATATCTGGTTGTTTTTTTAATTGTTTTAAAAGCATTAATGCATTTTCAACATTCATCATATCAATTATTGAATTTATTTTATTTTTTTGACATTCTTCAATAAAACTATTTATTGTTTCAATTGGAGCAATTCCTAAACAAGTTGCGGCATTTGCTCCAGCTTTAGCCATTATTTGAACTTCGCGTGCGGCTAAATCTGCGCATTTATTATCCGCGATTATATAAGTTCCAAAAGGAACTATTTTTTTTATTTCAGAAATTGCTTTTGATCCATAGATTTTAATTAAAGGAGTTCCAACTTCAATTAAAATTCTATCTGAAAATGGAATTTCAGAAATAATTTTTCTTGCTTCGGAAAGATTGCTATTTAAAGCTATATGTAAATATTTTTTATTTTTTTCTAATTTAAACTTTGGATAAATATTTAAATTTTGCAATAAATCTTTAGATTGCATTAACTGATTTTTTAAAGTTGAATTATTAAATTGTTTATCATTTATAACGTAATTTAATTTATTAACTTCTTTTTTTAAAAAAGATAATTGAAATTTATTTATAATTTTAAAAGCAATTAATAAAAAAATAAAAATTATTCCTAAAATTTTATAGATAGAAGATAAAATTAAAGCGATAATTATTATTGTCATTAAATTATTTTTTTTATTTTTTTGTTTTTGCATATTTTTATTTAATTAGTTTTAAAAATTCTTGCGCTAAATTAAAAGTATTTAATGGATTTTCGTAAATTTGTCGCCAAATAACAGCAATATCAGCATCGTTGAAAAAAGTTCTAATCACTTCGCGAGGAGTTTCGCCGCCAGCTATTGAAATTAAAATATTATTATAGCTTCCTTTAATGCGATGAATTTGATGGTATGGAATTTCTTTATTTTTATTTTTTTCGTTTTCGTCTACTCCTCGGTGCAAAACAATTACTTTGGGCAATTTTTTTAATTGTTTTAATATTTCAAAAGGAAATTCAACGTTTAACATATCAATCATTGAATCAATATTATTTTTTTCGCAAGCATTAATAAATTCATTTATTGTTTCTATAGGCGCTAAACCTAAACAAGTAGCAGCTGAGGCTCCGGCTTGCGAGGCAATTTGAACTTCTCTTAGTCCGCGATCCATGCATTTTAAATCAGCGACAATATAACCTTCATTTTGTATTTTTTCGCTCCATAAATTTTTTAAAATTTTAATTCCGTGCATTCCATATTTTTTAATAAAAGGAGTTCCGGCTTCAATAATTATTTTTTCTGAAGGCGGCAAAAGATTAATCATTTTTTGAACTTCGCTTAAAGAACGATTAAATGCAATTTGTAAATATTTTTTTCTTGGATTTAACATAGTGCGCGATGGAGGATTTGAACCTCCGGCCTTCCGCGTGTGAAGCGGACGCTCTGCCTCTGAGCTAATCGCGCTTACTTTAATTTTATATTTTTTCTTAAAAAAATAAAACCCTTTTTGAAGTCAAAAAGGGTTTTTGTATTATTTTTAAATATTATTTAATTTGGTCGTCTTGTTGCGATGATTCAAATAAAATAATTTCTTGTTTAATTTCAATAACAATTTTATTTTTAAAACGATTTATTTTTTTATGCTTTCCTCTAAGATGTTTGCAATTCCATCTCAAACACCATTTTTTAACTTTATCTTCATTAGGAGGGTAATGATGTTTTAAGCACCAAAATTGCTTCTTGTCCATTTTTTCCTCCTTAGTTTTTTTTAAAAACTATAAATATTATAATTATTTTTTTAAAAAAATAAAAACAGAGTAAAACTCTGTTTTTATTTTAAATTATTAAATTATTTAAAATATTTATTTATTGAATTTCGACTACTGCTCCAGCAGCTTCAAGTTTTTTCTTTAATTCTTCAGCTTCTTCTTTTTTAACTCCTTCTTTTATTGTTTTTGGAGCGGTTTCAACCAAATCTTTGGCTTCTTTTAATCCTAAATTAGTAACTTCGCGTACTACTTTAATTACATTTAATTTTTGTTCGCCAGCTGATTTTAAAATAACATTAAAACTTGTTTTTTCCTCATTAGCTTGACCAACTGCGCTTCCAGCTGTAGCAATTGGCGCAGCAGCTGAAATTCCAAATTTTTCTTCCATAGCTTTAACTAATTCAACTACTTCAGCAGTAGTTAAATTTTCTATTTTTGAAATTAAATCTTGAATTTTATCATTCATCTTTTTATTTTTTTAAATTTTATTGCGACCTTTTAGTTTTTTCTTGTAAAATATACATTAAGCTTCGAATTGGAGTTGAAATCATTCCAAGTAATTGTCCTAAAGCAATTTCGCGCGGTGGTAAATTGCCAATTAAAATTATTTCTTTTTTGTTAACTTCTTTTTGATTTTTAAAATTAAATCCAAATAATATTTTTTCATTTAAAGATTCAAAGATTTTTTCTTTTTCTAAATTCATTAAAAATTTATAAAATAATTGAATTCCAGATTCTAAATTTTCTACAAAAATAGCTCCAAAAGAATTTTTAATAGTTGATAAGTCTAAATTAATATTTTTGTTTTTAAAACCAATATTTAAGAGTCTTTTTTTAATGACAACCAAACGTCCTAAATTTGATTTTAATTCCTGTCGAAGTTTATTTAAAAAATGAGTTGGGATTTTTGATATATCAATAAAAATAACAGCTTCGGATTTATCTGTTAATTCATTAACATTTTTTAACTCTTTTGCTTTTTTTTCTTTGGTTTTCATTTTTTTAAAATAAAAACGGCCTTTAATTTCAAAGACCGCAATAAATTATTTTAAATTTATTATTTTATTTATTCAATTTTTTAATCCTTGGCAGGCAAGTTTTGCTTATTAAGGATATTCCACCTGCGGTCTTTGGAATTATTTAAATAATAATGAATTTAAAAATTTTGTCAACATTTTTATAAATTTAAATTAATTTTATATTTTTTAAAAAATTTTAAAACCTTATACATTGCGTTGCGCAATAATTTTATTTATTATAAAATATAATTTATAAATATGAACATATTTGAGGATAAATTTAAACAAATATCAGCACAATCAGAAAAAGACAGAAATGAAAACAGGCGTATTATAGAGTTGCGCGATAGATTAATTACTGATTTTACTATTTTTCGACTTTATGAAAAAGGCATGGCTGATAATGACCCGTATGTCCGCTGGGGCATAGCTGAATCTTTGGGCGCCTTAGTTTCTGTAAATCCTAAACTTGCCTTTGGACTTTATGAAAAAGGCATGGTTGATAATGACCCGAATGTTCGCTGTAGCACAGCTGAATCTTTAGGCGCCTTAGTTTCTGTAAATCCTAAACTTGCCTTTGAACTTTATGAAAAAGGCATGGCTGATGATGACCCGTATGTCCGCCAGCGCACAGCTCAATCTTTAGGCGCCTTAGTTTCTGTAAATCCTAAACTTGCCTT
>JBMFRD010000012.1:0-13522 GCA_049968295.1 Minisyncoccia bacterium | reverse complement strand
AGGCCAAATTTTAGTTGAAGCAATTATTGCCTTATCAGTTTTAACTGTTGGTTTTTTATCTTTAATTGGACTCTTGTCTAATTCAATTGGTTTATCAAAAGTTGTTAATGAAAATTATATTGCTACTTATTTAGCTGGTGAAGGCATTGAAATAGTAAGAAATATAATTGATACTAATAGATTAAGTGGGAAAGCTTGGAATGATAAAATTTATAACGGAGTTTATGAGGTTGAATATAATAGTATAGATTTAGAACCTTACAACGATAATGAATTTTTAAAATTTGATGATATAAATAAAGTTTACAATTATAAAAAAGGCACAGAAACTCCTTTTAAAATGAAAAGAAAAATTGAAATTCAAAATTCTACTGATCGAATTAAAATAATTTCTACTGTTTCTTGGACCAGCCGCGGTGGAGCTCAAAACGAAATTCAATTAGAAGATTATGTTTATAATTCTTTATTAGATTTATCTAGATCTCCTTCTCCTTCTCCTTCTCCTTCTCCTTCTCCTACTCCTTCTCCTCCTCCTACTACTACTATTGACGTTTTAAGTTTCTTTTTAAGAAGAGAAAGTAGTTTTATTCCTTATAGCACTTCTTCATTAAAGTATTCTCCAATAGAATTAAAAGAAAATCCTGGCGAACCAGTAGGCGGCGAACTTCAATTTGATCAATTTATAAAAGGAAATGATATTTATTTGGAAAAATATAGAGATCCAACACAAATTGTTCATTATTTTTATGATAGTAATTATATTTATTTAAAAGAAGATAATACAGCTAACTTCCCTTATGCATTTACTGATGGTCGATGGGCTAAAAGATATATGAATATTGGAGAAACAATTGACGTTTCTTCGAATCAAGTTATTGAATACTCAACTTCGACTTGTTCTACTTCTTCAAAACCATGGCCATATAAAATTACTTTATCAAATTATGATTCATCATATAATGCTGGAGGAGATTTAGGAACAGTAGAAGTTATTACTTTAGAATATGATTGGACAGCTTCAAATGACGGAGTTTCTGCTATAGAAAGAGAATATTATGCCAAAGGATATGGAGTATTTAAATGGGAAGAAATTATAAATAAGACAAAAACTGATAGATCAAAGCAGTTGCTTTATACCTTTAATACATCTTTAGATCCATCAAAAATACCTCCTCAACCAACTGGGACCTGTTTTTATTATAATTTTTAAATGGAACTATGACTACTATATTTCAAATTATTGTTTTAAAATTCTTTTTAAATAAATGTTAGCTTTATTTCAAATCATTATTTTAATTTTTTCAGTTGTGATTCACGAAGTTTCACATGGTTTTGTGGCTGAAAAATTAGGGGATCCAACTGCGCGTTTAGCTGGAAGATTAACATTAAATCCAATTAAACATTTGGATTTTTTTGGTTCTTTTATTTTGCCAATTTCGCTATATTTAATTTCTGGAGGATCATTTATTTTTGGCTGGGCAAAACCAGTTCCTTACAATCCTTTAAATTTAAAAAATCCGCTTAAAGGCGGAGGATTAATTGCTTTAGCTGGCCCGGCTTCTAATTTTTTAATTGCTTTATTTTTTGGATTAATTTTAAGATTTGGAAATAATTTAATTAATCAAAATATTATTCTTTTGTTTTCTTTGATTATTTATATTAATATTTTGCTTGGCGTATTTAATTTAGTTCCTATTCCGCCGCTTGATGGTTCTAAAATTTTATTTGGTTTTTTACCTCAAAAAAATTGGTCTTACCAAATTATTAGATTCCTTGAAAATTACGGCTGGTTTTTACTTTTGCTGTTTTTATTTTTTGGGTTTTCAATAGTTAAAATTATTGTTTTATTCATTTTTCAATTCATCACTAGATTTAGTATTTGATTTTAAAAATCCAAATTTTTTATCTATATTTTGCTCAAGAGTTAAAATTAAAATCTTTTTTAATAAATCCTTATCAATTTCTTCTTTAAAATCTTCTTTATAACCCTTTTTTATTTGAAATATTAAATCAAGGCATTTTTTTTCAAATTCTTTTTGCTCTTCTGGATTTAAAAATATAAAAATATTATATTTATTTATTATATAATTTTGAATATGAATTAATGTTTCTTTAATTATTTTTTCTTCTTTAGATAATTTAATTTTTTTATAAGTTTCATTGGCATTCATTAAAATTGAATCTATTTCTTCAGTAGAAAAACCTTCTTCATAAAGAGTTTTCATCCAGTCTGATATTGCTTTATCTGGAATACTTATTTTTTCTATTTTACCTTTAAAGTTTTTTATTTTATTAAATTTATTTTCCATTTTGTTATTATAATATATTTTCAATGAAAACAAAACATAACAAAATCAATGAATTTTTAATATTTATTTTGAAATTTAATACAAGTTTATTATTAAAATAATTTTAATTGACTTTTTAAAAACTATAGATTTTAATTTAATTATGAGCGATTTAAGACAAGATCCTGTTTCCGGAGATTGGATTATAATGGCTCCGGAAAGAGCAAAAAGATTAAACCAGTTAATTAAAAATCGTAAAAGAAAATTAGATGATATTAAAAAATGTCCATTTGAAGATTTAAAAAAAACAGGCAATTGGCCGCCAATTTTAGTTTGGGATGGTAAAAAAATTTTAAGTGATTTAAATTCAAATAGTGATAAAAGCTGGCAAATAGTTTTAATTCCAAATAAATATCCAGCTTTAAAA
The DNA here is from genome assembly GCA_049968295.1 of Minisyncoccia bacterium. Lineage (GTDB taxonomy): Bacteria > Patescibacteriota > Minisyncoccia > UBA6257 > 2-01-FULL-56-20 > JANWZH01. Next base: position 10,807 of record JBMFRD010000012.1, on the reverse strand, counting down.
CATAATGATAATTTATGCGCAACTAATTTTAAAAATGGGCCTTTTAATCTAAAAAGTGGAACTGGAGTTCACAATTTAATTGTTTTTAAAAATCATTTTAAAGGTTTAGCTGATTTAAATTTTTCTGATTTTTTTGCCGCTTTTTTAATGCTCCAAAAACATTATTTAGATTTATCAAAAGATAAATGTTTAATTTATACTTCTACTTTTTGCAATTATGGCGCGCAAGCCGGCGCATCGCTTTCACATCTTCATTTTCAGGTTTTAACTTTGCCAATTATTCCACCAGATATTAATTCTTCTTTAAATGGTTCAAAAAAATATTTTCAAAAAAATAAAAAATGTATTCATTGCGATATGATTAAATTTGATTTAACTGAAAACAAAAGAATTATTTTTAAAAATAATAATGCTTTGGCTATTACACCTTTTATTTCTCGAACTCCTTTTGAAATTAGAATTTTCCCATTAAAACATATTGCTAATTTTGAAAAAACTCCATTAAATGATTTAAAATCAGTTATTGAAGCTTTGCATTTTTCACTCAAACAAATTAAAAGTAAGTTAGGCGATCCGGATTTAAATTTTTTTATTCACACTGCGCCATTAAAAGATGGAAAATATAATTATTATCATTGGCATATTGAAATTTTGCCTAAAATTTCTACTTTAGGCGGTTTTGAAATTTCAACTGGAATTGAAATAAATGTTTTTGATCCTTACGCAGCGGCTAAAATTTTAAAAAAATAATTTTAAAAAAATGAATTGGTTGAAAAAACATATCTTTTTAAATATATTTTTTGCCATAAGTTTAATTTTATTAATTTCTGGTTTTGTACCATTATTTTTAAAATTTAAAATGAATGACGTTATTATTTTAAAATATTCAAATTTTTCAGGAATTACTTTAATTGGAAATTTTTATGATTTAATTTTAATTTTTATAACTAGTATAATTGTTTTTGGGGGAAATTTTATTTTAGCTAAAAATTTTGAAGAACGAGATATTTTTTTGGGAAAATTAATTGCGGTTTTAAATTTTTTTGTTTGCCTCTTGATTTTTATTTATTTTATTACTATTATAAAAGTTAATTAAATATATAAAAAATTAATATAAAAATATGAATTTTGCAGTTATTGAAACCGGTGGAAAACAATATAAGGTTCAAGTAGGAGATAAAGTTAAAATCGAAAAATTAAACGTTAATGAAAACGAAAGCTTTGTTTTTGATAAAGTTTTATTAAAAGCTGAAAACGACAAAGTTTTAATTGGAACTCCGTATCTTCCCGAAGCAAAAGTTGAGGCTCGTGTTTTAAAGCAGGGTAGAGATAAAAAGAAAATAGTTTTTAAATATCATTCTAAAACTCGTTATCGCAAGAAAAAAGGACATCGGCAACATTATTCTTTAGTAGAAATTGTTAAAATTTAATTTTTTCATAAATTAAAGATGGCTAAAGTTTTAAAACCTGATTTTTTTAATCGGGAAACTATTTTAGTTGCCAAAGAATTATTAGGTAAATTTTTAGTAAGAAAAATTGGTAAAAAAATTATTGCTGCCGAAATTACTGAGGTTGAGGTTTATGATGGATTTAAAGATAGGGGATCGCACGCTTCTCGGGGCAAAACTAATCGCACTAAAGTAATGTTTGGTCCAGCTGGTTATTTTTATGTTTATTTAAATTATGGTATGCATTGGATGTTAAATATTGTTACTCAAAAAGAAAATTATCCAGCTGCGATTTTGATTCGCGGAGTTAAATCTATAAATGACGAAGTCAAAGATATCAATGGTCCAGGCAGAGTATCTAAATTTTTTAAAATTAATAAATTTTTTAATAATAAATTAGCCGCGCCCAAAACTGGATTATGGTTTGAAGACCGAGGGATAAAAATTAATTTAAAAGAAATTAAATCCGGGCCTCGAATTGGCATTGATTATGCTGGACCGTATTGGGCTAAAAGACATTTTAGATTTTGGATTAAAAAGTAAAATTTTTAAGCATTTATACAACCAAATCCGAATCTATTTTGAACAAAATCCCGATTGATTGCCGCGCTTCGCGCGGCAGAAACCAAAACGGAACGCTCGGGCGGGACGGGAAGAAAAAAGGGTGTGGGGGAAATAAATTCCCGTCCCGCCCTCGCTTTCGCCGCCGCCGAATTTCGTTCTTCGCTTCGCAAAAAGCGCCACCAAGAAAAAAATTTGTGTTTACCCCACCCACCCGTGCACATACAACTGATTTTTTTTACTTCCCTAAAAAGATTCTTTCATCATTATTTATTGCTTTATTATTCTAATCGCTTTGCCGTTTATTAAAGCGTCAGCGATTTTTTTGTACGCCGCGTAAAGAATTCTTTGATAAGTGCTTTGTGAGGTGTGCATTTTTTTGGCAGCTTCTTTTTGCTCTAAATCATTGATATGCCGTAAGCGGTAAGCTTCCATTTCTTCAGTTGTTAATTCCACAATTTCAAGAAACCTCATTGACACACCTTGGGGTTTGAAATATGTTATTTTAGGGTCAAACATTATTTTTCTGCAAAGTCTTGGTCTTGGCATATTATTTTCTTTCTAAATTAACTTTACAATTTGGACACTGAAGTGTAGAGCAAGGCATTCCGCGCTGATGAGGAATTCTATAACCGCATTTTGAACAAACACAATAACCGTCGGGACCCCGCCCAATCGCTTCTTTTACTTCGCCTTTAAATCTGCCTCGTCTTTGCCAGCCATAGCCACGGCCAAAAGCCGGTTTGTAAAATCCGGTTTCAATATCATGGCTTTTGATTTGAATAGCAACATAAGAAAGATTTTCAATCTCTTTCATCAGTTTTTCTCTCAAATTGTTAGAAATTTTTGTCGCTTCTTCAACCTTTAGATTATTTGGTAAAGTTATTTCCAAGTTGGCCGTAATGATCGAACCTTTCTTTTGGGTTTTCAAGGAAACAATTTCAACATTTTGTCTTTTGGTAATTTCCTTTATTTTTTCTTCTATTTCCAGACCTGCCGAGACATCAAGTAAAGAGTCGGCCGCTTCTTTACCAAAAGAAAATGATTCTTTAATAATATAAAAACCAATTAAAAAAGCTAAAATTGAATCAGTATAAGTCCAGTACTTTGTTAAGAACAATCCGACAAAAACCGCTAAAGAAGTAAAAACATCAATTCTTGAATGAAATCCGTCAGACAATAAGGCAATTGAGTTTTCTTTTTTGCCAAAATAGGTTTTTAAACGGGCTATTATTTCATTAACCAATGCTGAAAAAATCATCATTCCAAAAGCTAAAACCGGAATTTTTATTAAAGAGGGATTAAGAAATTTCTGATAGGCCTCATAAACAATTCCTATTCCTGTTGCCAGAAGAATTAAGGTAATAAATATTCCGGCCAGAACTTCAAATTTATAATGACCGTAGGGGTGTTTTTGGTCTTCTGGTTTTCTAGCTATTTTAATGCCAATATAGCTGATAGCAGAAGAAAAAATATCCATTAGAGAATGAACGCCTTCGGCCAAGATGGCTGTAGAATGAGTAATAAAACCGACGACAATTTTCCCGCCGGCTAAAAGTATGTTGGCTAATATTGAAATTAAAGCAATTTTTTCCTTCATTTTAATTCTGCATTTATTCTATTATTGATTTCTTTAAATAATTTTTTATATCTTGGGTTTATTTCAACAGCCGGTTTCATTTTAATCGTTGATTGAACAAAATCTTTTTTATAAGGCAATTTCTGCTTTTAAATCATTTTCATTTGTAGCAAAAGCTATTTTCATTCTTCAAACTTTTCCAATTTTCCCTCAATAAATTTTTCTAATACTTCTTTTACTTTACCTGTTCCTTGACAGACTTCAATTCCAAATTGTTTTAATAAGTCCGAAGCTCTTGGACCTACATTGCCTGTTATCACAGCATTAACATTTTTTCCGCCATTAGTTGAGTTGCGGAAATACCAGCTCCGCTCATTTGGTCTGTACTTTTATTTTCCAATACTTCAGCCCTTTCTATTCTTTGGTTTTTAATTTCGGCAATAATAAAATAAGGGCATCTTCCGAAAATATCGGAAACACTGCTATCAATGGTTTTATCCATTGAACTTACTGCTATTTTCATATTGTTTTCCTTCTTAATTTATTTTTGTCCTTTGAGTTCGGATAAGCGGGCTTTAATAGCTTTAAGCTCTTCTTCTAAGGCAGTAGCTTCTTCTGAAAGAACTTCCGCTTCTTCTTTTTTGGTTAGAGTGTGAGTAGGATAATAACCCCAAAATCTTCTCCAGCCAAAACCGCGGCCAAAGCCTCTACCTCTGCGCCAACCCATTCCAGCACCGCAAGGACCTAAACCCCAGCCAGTGCCAGGACCAAAACCCAAAGGACCAGTTCCATCAAATCTTGGCATATTTTTTGTCTCCGTTTAAATTTTTTAATAGATAGCTCGACCTTTTCTATCTGTTTTGAGTATACACCCATAATTATTCCTTGTCAATACTTTTAATTTTTGCTATACTTAACTTATATTTTAGGCGGCGGCGAAAGCGAGGGCGGGACGGGAATTTATTTCCCCCACACCCTTTTTTCTTCCCGTCCCGCCCGAGCGTTCCGTTTTGGTTTCTGCCGCGCGAAGCGCGGCAATCAATCGAGATTTTGTTCAAAATAGGTTCGGATTTGGTTGTATAAATGCTCCAGTATCAAACTTTCAGGAATTTTGCCGACAGATTCAGCGACGCTGAGCCCTGCTTTATACGGAAATACTGGCTCGCCGCGCAAAGCGCGGCTATGGCTCGCGGCCAAGGCGTTTCCTCCCCTTGAACCTCTCCACGCCTTCCCCAGACCCCGGTATGAGAGAAAGTCTCTTTTAACCGTTCGCCCATTGATTATCTTATTTTTTACAATACCGAAAGAGGGCATTGTGCTTTTAAAAATAAGTTTTCTCAAACGTAATTTATGTTATAATTAAATCCAAGGTCTTAGAAATTAAAAACACCTTTAGAGTCCAAAATTGGGTGCGGTTATACAAGCAGTTTACAAGGTCAATAAATTTGTTAAAATAAAATTAATATGAAAGTTTTAGCAATTGCCGATAGACCTCCAAAAGAAAACATAAAGCAAATACTTAGTAAAAACCCAGTTGAGCTAATTTGTACTCTCGGCGATTTAGATTATTTTTCACTTCAGGAATTACAAGATATAACTAACATTCCTAAACTTGGAGTTTATGGCAATCATGACTCTGGAATGTATTTTGAACCGCTTGGTATTATTAATATGCATTTAAAAACTTTTGAATTTGGGGGTTTAGTTTTTGGTGGGTTTGAGGGTTCTGTTAGATACAAAAACGATTCCTCTGCTAAGATGTATACTCAAGAAGAAGCAACTAAATTACTAAAAGATTTTCCAAGAGTTGATGTTATGCTTGTTCATTGCCCGCCATATGGTATAAACGATGAACCAGAGGAATTAGCTCATCAGGGATATAAAGCATTGCGAGAATATATTGAACAAAAGAAACCAAAGTATCTTTTACACGGTCATACTTATCCAACAGCTGAAAATATAATTACTAAATTCGGCGATACCGAAATAATTTACGTTTATCAAGATAAAATTATAGATTTATTTTAATTTATATTCAACGATAACATACAAAATAAAAAAATATAAAAAAATATAATAAGATGCGTTTATTAATATAATGCGCATCATTAATAAAATTTATAAAGTAAAATTTTTGAGGCCACGGTGGGAATTGAACCCACGCATTGCGGTTTTGCAGACCGCTGCCTTACCACTTGGCTACGTGGCCTTATAAATATGATATAAATTTAAAATTTAAAAGTCAAAAGCCTTTATGAGTAAAAAAGTAAGACCGTAAATATCAATAGTTTATTTTAATAATTTTGGGGTGTATTTATAAATATTTCCAGCACCCATCATTACTAAAACAATTTCTTTGTCTTTGTTTTTAATTTGTTTTAAAAACTTTTCGTTTTGCAAAATTTTAATTAAATTAGGTTTTATCTCATTATATTTTTTTAAATAAAATACTAATTTAGTTGGATGATTTTTAAATATAGCTTGAACTAAATTTTGAGAATTAAATTTTTTATCATTTTTTTCATCCCGGCCCGCAACTTGATAAATTGGTAAAACAAAAACTGCTGAAGCTAAATTAAAAGATTTTTTAAATTCATTAAAAAGTAATTTTAATCTTTTAGCTTGATGCGGTTCAAAAACGCAAACAATAGGGGATAGAGGGTGTTTTTCAAAAAACCCTTCTAATGTTTTTTGAATTTCAGTGGGGTGATGAGCATAATCATCATAAACTAATACATTTATATTATTAAATTTTGAATCTTGAATTTTTAACTTTAATGTAAGTTTGCCTTTATAGTCCATTCTGCGCCAAGCGCCTTCGTATTTTGAAATTGAATGTAAAATTTGAGATTCGGGAATATTAAAAACCCGGCCTAATTTAAAAACAGCTAAAGCATTAGAAAGATTGTGTTTGCCTTTAATTTTAATGATTTTTTTGATTTTTTGAGTTTCTTTATCCTGAAGCGAATACCAAATTATATTAATATTTTTATTTTTTGTAATTTTTAAAATTTCATTTTTTAAATAATGTAAATTTTTATCATCTTTATTTAAAATTAAAACTCCGCCAAATTTAATATTAGATATAAATTTTAAAAATGATTTTTTAATTTCTTGAAAATTTTTATAAAAATCTAAATGTTCATTATCAAGATTGGTTATAATTGCAAAAGCAGGGGAATAGTGCCAAAAAGCGCCGCCATATTCGTCTGCTTCTAAAATTAAATATCTTCCTTTTCCAGCTCTAAAATTAGTATTTTTAAATTCTTTTAATTTAGTGCCAATAATCACTGTTGGATCTAAATCATAATTTGAAAACAAAATAGCAGTTAAGGCAGTGGTGGTGCTTTTGCCATGCGCGCCGGAAATAGCAATAGTTTTATAAAGATTAGTTAAATAACCAACAAATTCTGGATAGGATTTTAGTAACAAATTATATTTTTTTGCCTGAATAATTTCAGGATTATTATCTTTAATTGCCTGACTATAAATAACAATACTATAATTGGATTTTGAAGATATATTCTTAAAAGAATGGCCTATTTTGATTTTAGCGCCAAGTTTAGAAAGAAGCTCGGTATTTTCATTTTTAGACAAATCTGACCCATAAACCAGCCAATTTTGAGCTAAAAACCACTGCGCTAAACTACTAACTCCAATACCTCCAATACCAATAAAATAAACTTTGGGCCGATTTTTAGAATAATTACCAAACAAAGGGGGAATATTATTTTGGGTTATATTTTGCATATTTTTAAAATTAATATCTGTCGCACAATATATCTTTTGTGACAAATATAAATATTTACGACCAAAAATTATATTTAAAGATTATAATCATTATAACAGAACATAAATGTTTTTCATAAAATATTATGGCTTTATTTTTCAACAAATAAATTGTCGTAAAATAAAGCTAAAATTATATTTCAATACTATAAATTATTATAACAAATTATAATACATTATTACAAATAATCTTCAGGATTAACTGTAACTCCAACCGGAACTAGTCCAGCTGCTGGTGAAATTGATTTTAAAATAATGCTTGGTTGCCAATAAACCCCAAAATGTAAATGCGGGCCAGTGCTATAACCAGTATTGCCAGAATAACCAATTAATTGGCCACGTTTAACTTCTTGTCCTTTTGAAACTATCCAAGTTGAAAGATGGGCATATAAAGTTGCCAAATTATTTTGATGTTTAATTAAAACATATTTACCATATTGATATTTTGCCCAAAAATTACGATCATTATTATCAACTGCCATAACTATGCCGTCATCCGCTGCATAAACCGGAGTTCCAATTGGCACTCCAATATCTAAACCATTATGAGGTTTGCCTCTGTATAATCTTGATGAATAAGGAGTTTGGCCATATCTTTGAGTGATAATACCTATCCCCCCATCAGTTTTTAATTTTATTGGCCATTCTAAAATACCGGATTTTTTTGATGGTAAAATACTTAAATTAAATGTTTTTCTTAATTCTTCTTCCATTTGATAAATTTCTTCTTCTAAAGCATTTTGTTGTTTTTGTAATTCATCTAATTGTTTTTGATATAAGCTTTCTTGATTTTTTGTTTGAGATAAAATTATATTTTTGGTTTGTTTTTGATCGTTAATAATAAATTGTTTTTGAGTTAAACTAATTTTATGATTTTGAATATCAGTTTGTTTATTTTTTGTTAATTCTAATTTATTATTTAATTCTTTATTAAGATTATTTAAATTAGCAATATCAATTTGCAATTGCGATCTTAAATTAGAAAGATTTTGAGCTTCGGCAAAACTATCCGCTAAACTGTTATTCCCAAGTAAAATGGTTAATAAATTTTTATCTCCTGATTTTTGAATTTCTTGTAAAACTTTAATAATAGCTTCTTGTTTTTTGTTGATTGAAAAATTAATATTTTGAATATCGTAGTTTAATGATTCTATTTCTAATTGAAGTTTTTGAATTGTGGTTTCATCCGCAGAAATATTTAATTCTAATTGCTTAATAACTTGGTTTAGCTGGTTAATTTCTTTTTGTAAACTGTTTTTTTGTTTTTTAACGTCCTCTAAATTTGATTTTGTATTTTGAAGTTGTTCATTAATTTTTTGCAAGGCTTCATTTTTTTCTTTAATTTTTTGTTCTAATTCAGCTTTTTTTTGCAGTAAGGCATTATTATTAATTTCAACGGCTGATAAGTTTTCTTCATTTGACACTTGAGCAATAATATTTTTTAAATTAAAATTTAAAAAAAGAGCCAACAAAAACAAACTTATAAAAATTTTTTTATATTTAAACATAATTTTAACTTATTTTATTAATAGCAATTTTAATTCTATTTAATGATTCTTTTTTGCCCAATATTTCGCTAATCTCAGTTGGATCTGGAGATGATTCCAGCCCGGACAAAGCTACTCTTAAAGGCCAAAAAACCTCTCCCCTGCTATATCCGTATAAATTAATTATTTCAGTTAATTTATTTAAAATCATAGATTTTTCAAATTCTTCATCACTAAGCATTTCTAAGGTTTGATAAATTTTTTCTAATATTTCTTTTGTTTTTTCTTTTGAAGTATTTTTCCATAATAACAAATTATAATCATAATCATTTAATTTAAAAAAGAATTGACTTAAATCAACCGCGTCTTTTAAAGTTTTCATTCTTTCCTGTTCTATTTTTAAAATTTTTAAAATAAAATCATCTGAAGCATTTAAATTTGCTTTTAAAAAAAATGGTTTGGTTTTTAATAATAAATCATTAAGCGATAAATTTTTAATATATTTGCTATTAATCCAATTTAATTTGTCTTCATTAAAAACAGCTCCGGCTTTTTGAACTCGGCTTAAATCAAATTCCTGAATTAATTCTTCTAATGAAAAAATTTCTTTATTATCTTTCGGATGCCAACCAATTAAAATTAAAAAATTAACCAATGCTTCGGGCAAATAACCATTTTCACGGTAAGATAAAAGCGAGGTTTCAGCAAAACGTTTTGAAAGTTTACTTCTGTCTGGATTTAAAATTAATGGCAAATGAGCATAAATTGTCTCCGGAAAACCAAAAGCTTTTTGAATTAGAATTTGTTTAGGAGTATTAGAAATATGATCTTCTCCGCGAATTACGTGAGTAATTTTCATTTCATAATCATCAATCACAGCCGCAAAATTGTATAACGGACTTTCTAAATCTTTAGCAATAACAATATCTCCAAATTGACTAGCATCAAAAGAAACCTTGCCTCGAATCAAATCTTTAAATTCAACTTTTGTTTCAGGAACTACAAATCTAATAGTTTGAGGCCGCTTGTTTTTTGGGGGTTCAGTTAAAGCTCGACAGCGGCCAGAATATTTTGGCACCAGACCATCAGCCAACATAACTTCGCGTTGCGCTTCTAATTCTTCTTTGGTGCAATAACACCAATAAGCTTTTTTTTCGTCTAAAAGTTTTTGTAAATATTTTTTATAAATTTCTTTTCTTTCACTTTGCCGATATGGCCCATACTCCCCTACTTCATTGTTTTGCCCATCAAAACTTACTGGACCTTCATCCCATTTTATATTGAGCCATCTTAAACTTTCATAAATTTCATTTTCAAATTCTTTTTTAGAACGTTCTTTGTCAGTATCTTCAATTCTTAATATAAATTTGCCATTATTTTTTTTAGCAAATAAAAAATTATTTAAAGCCAAACGAGCTCCACCAATATGAAAATGTCCAGTTGGACTGGGCGCAAATCTAACTCTAACCTCTTTTTTAGAGCTATCAATCATTATATATATATTATCATTAAAATTAAAGTAAGCAAGTATATTATATTTAAATTATCTAAAATGTAAATGAAATAGTGCTGTTTAGGAAATGAACATTTCATTATTTGACAAAAATTCAACACTAGAGCAAGGATCGCTCATAACCTTCAAAAACAAAATTTCCGTTAGCAATTGTGCCGATATCATCGTATACTTTATCATTATTTTTCAAAGCGCGGATGGCTTTAATTTGACGTTTTACTTCATTATATCCATTAGGTTTTTGAGAAAGTCGGCCACCATGTTTTGAAGCAATCACTATTGAAGATGCGCCAATAACACGAGCAAATTTATCCTCAATTATTTTTAAAATGTTATTCGTAATTGCTCCGCCTGATTCTTGAGCATAAATACCGTTTAACATCACTACTGGCCTACCAATTTTAGGATCAATTCCCATTCGACCAAAAAC
>JBMFRD010000011.1:0-14856 GCA_049968295.1 Minisyncoccia bacterium | reverse complement strand
AGACATCATTGTAAGATCGCCACGTTCACTCGCTTTGCTCGTTCGCTCGCGATGACGAAAAAGATAGTCATTGCGAGTAGCCTCGATAATTCGGGGCGATGCGGTAATCTTACCTTAGTATTATTTTTTTAATTTGACTTACTTTTTTAAAGTAATAGAATATAATAATTATGACCGCTAAAAAAGCAAATAATTCAGAAGTACCACCTAAAACATCATCTAAAACCAATGATGATTCAAATGAAAATTTAAAAAACAAAGAAATTTTAGATTTATTATCTAAAATACAAATTTCTACACAAGATAGTGAAGGCAATGAGCAAATTATTCAATTTTCACCAGAAGAATTGCAAAATATATTTACTGAAAAAATTGAAAAATACAGAGCAGAAACATTGCGATCAATAATTCCTATAAGATTTAATCAAAATGTTAAAAATTTGGGTATTAATCCTAAAGATTGGAAAAGAGCAGTTTTACAAAACACCTCGCTTTTTGTTCAATCTCCAGAAACAATTAATTCTAACATTGAAGAATCAGCTCGACTTTTAGGATTACAAAAACAACAATATGTAGAAGCAGCCCTAAAACAACCCCAGCTTTTTTATCAATCTCCAGAAACAATTAATTCTAACATTGAAGAATCAGCTCGACTTTTAGGATTACAAAAACAACAATATGTAGAAGCAGCCCTAAAACAACCCCAGCTTTTTTCTCAATCTCCAGAAACAATTGGAATTAAATATAGACTTTATTTAATGTTTATACAAGAAAAAGAAGAAGAAATTCGAAATAAAATTTTAAGAAATCCAATTTATTTAAGTTACGCCCCCGAACGATTAATGGCTCATTATATCATTGCTAAACTAAAAGGCCAAACAAGTCTAACAATAGAAAACTGTAAAAATAATCCAGATACTTTTGCACGAAAACATCTTTCTTCTAAAGATTATGAAATATATCAAATTATTTATAATTATCTTAGACCATTATCCGAAAAAAGAAGAAAAATAAAAAGAAAGATGTCTGGTGTTCAAAAAGAAGTAGAAACTACAAATCGGCACGCTCAATTTGTTTTAGAATATTTTGGTAAAAATAATGAAATTTTAACTCCCGAACAAAGAGAAAAAATTGAAAATCTTGTAAATTCTATTCAAAGACATCAAAACAAAGACAACTCTTAATAATAAATTGAAATTATTGAAATTTTATTTTAAAACTTAAATTTAAAATAATTTTACCCTCTCCTTAATTTGACTTACTTTTTTAAAGTAATAGAATATAAAAAGGTCATTAAATAAAATAAAATTAAATAATAAACTTATGAATAACGAAAAAATTAAAAATATTTTGTTTTTAGTTTTATCAATTTTTGTTTTGATTTTAGGATATGCGGCAATTTCTTATGTTCAAACTTATTCTAAATCAATTGAGCCCGGAGCGTATCGCAGTTTTTCAGTTTCAGCTGAAGGCAAGGTGATTGCTAAACCAGATATTGCTAAATTTAGTTTTTCAATAATTTCTGAAGGAGCGGATTTAAATAAAATTCAAAAAGAAAATACTGATAAAGCTAATCAAATAATTAAGTTTTTAAAAGAAAAAGGAATTGAAGATAAAGATATTCAAACTCAAAATTATAATATTAGTCCAAAATATAGTTATTATGAATGTCGTCCAGAGCCATTAGTTTATTCTAATCAAGTTGGATCAGTTCAATCTGTAAGTTCAATTAAGCCTTGTCCGCCTCCAAAAATAAGCGGTTATACTATTACTCAAACCATTAGTGTTAAAATTAGAGATTTTTCAAAAATAGGAGATATTTTGGCTCGGATAGTTGAATATGGCGCAAATAATGTTTCAGGTTTAACATTTACACTTGATAATCCTGAAAAATTAGAAAGTCAAGCCAGAGCAGAAGCTATTTTAAAAGCTAAAGAAAAAGCAGAAAGCATTGCGAGAGCTGGCGGTTTTAAATTGGGAAATATTTTATCAATTGACGAAGGACAAAACTTTTATCCTTATAGAGCTTATGAGTCGCTTGGTGTTGGCGGCGGTGGAATTGCGGAAAAAAGTTTGCCTGCGCCTCAAATTGAACCCGGATCTCAAGAAATTAAAATTAATGTTACTTTGCGATACGAAATAAAATAAAAATGATTTTAAATCCGGGAATTTATGCTTTTTACAAACCCAAAGGCATAAGTTCTTATGATTTAATTCGTAAAATTAAAAAAATTACTCCTAAAAATAAGATTGGCCATTCAGGCACATTAGATCCTTTAGCTTCTGGAGTTTTGGTTGTGGCTATTGGCAGACAATTTACTAAACGTCTTTCATTAATAAACAAAGAAAGCAAAGAATATATTGCTCAAATTTATTTAGGCGTAAAAAGTTCAACTGATGATGAAGCTGGCGAAAAAACAAAAGTTAAAATTAAAATCCAGCCTGATTTAAAAACAATTAAAAATTGTCTTAAAAATTTTATTGGCGAAATTTATCAAACTCCGCCGCTTTTTAGCGCTGTAAAAATTAAAGGCAAACCAGCTTATTGGTATGCGCGCCAAAAATTAAAAATTAACTTAAAACCTAAAAAAGTCATAATTTATGATATTAAAATTTTAAAATATAATTGGCCAATTTTAAAAATTAAAGTTAATTGCAGTTCTGGAACTTATATTCGTTCTTTAGCTCGAGATATTGGCCAAACTTTAGGTTGCGGCGCTTATTTAAAAGATTTAATAAGAACAAAAGTTGATGGATTTACTTTAAAAGATTGTATAAAATTAAATTAAAGTTATTAAAAAATTTTAGCTTAAAAAAGTAATGATGATTTTTTAAAATGATATTAGCTTTAATAATTTTTTAAAATTTTTAAAATAAATTATAATTAAAAAATATGAAAAAAATAAGATTTTATAAATTAGCAAAATTATTTAGCGAGCTTGAAGCTGTATCATCTAATCTTAAAATGATTGATATTTTATCTGATTTTTTAAAAGAAATTACTCCCCAAGAAGCTAAAATGACAGCTTATCTTTTGTCTGGGAAAATTGCTCCGGATTATATTGGAGGCGAGTTGGGATTAGCTGAAAAATTAGTTATCCGCTCAATTGCTCAAGCTTATAATTTTTCAATCGAAGAAGTTACTAAATTATTTCATAAAAAAGGAGATTTAGGTTTAGTATGCGAAGAACTTGAAAGCAAAGAAAAAAAAGGAGAATTAACTATTGATGATGTTTTTGAAAAATTAAAACAAATTTCAAAAGCAAGCGGCCAAGGCTCGCAAGAAGAAAAAATTATGATTTTAGCAAATTTACTTAAACAATCATCAGGATTAGAAGCAAAATATATTGTACGTATTGTTTTGGGCGCTTTAAGATTGGGAGTAGGTGAGATGACTTTTTTATATGGCATATCTAAAGCTTTAACTGGTTCTAAACAAGCTAAAAAAATATTAGAAAGAGCTTATAATATTTTATCTGATTTAGGCGAAGTGGCTTATCAGGCTTTTTATTATGGACTTAAAAAATTAGAAAAAGCTGAACCAATTTTAGGTATTCCAATTAGAATGATGTTAGCTCAACGGATTGCGGATTTAAGCGAAGTTAAAAAGCATATTCCCGGAAAAATTTTTGCTGAATATAAATATGACGGTGAAAGAATTCAAGCTCATATTAAGCCCAATGAAATTATTTTATATTCCCGAAGGCATGAAAATATTACTCATCAATTTCCAGATGTTTGCGCTAATTTAAAAAAATCTTTTAAGGGTAAAAATGCCATTGTTGAAGGCGAAGTTGTGGCTATCAACAAGAAAACCGGAGATTTGGAAAAATTTCAAACCTTAATGCAAAGACGGCGTAAACATAATATTGAAAAATATGTTTTAGAAATACCAATTAAATATTTTATTTTTGATATTTTGTATTTAAACAATAAATCTTTGCTTTTTAATGAACTAATTTCTCGCAAAAAGCATTTGGAAGAAAATTTTAATCAAAATAACGAAATTAATTTAGCTAAATATATTATTTCTTCTGATATTAGCCAAGTTGAAGATTTTTTTGAAGAAGCTTTAGCTTGCGGAGCAGAAGGAATTATGATTAAAGATGCTTTAAGTTTATATCAAGCTGGAATTAGAGGTTGGAACTGGATTAAGTTTAAAAAAGATTATAAAAAAGAATTAGTTGATACTTTTGATTTGGTGGTGGTTGGAGCTTTGTATGGCGCTGGAAAAAGAGCTGGAACTTATGGATCGCTTTTACTCGCAGCTTATGATCCAAAAATAAACAAATATTATACTTTTACTAAGGTTGGCGCTGGTTTTACTGATAAGGATTTAGAAGAATTACCTAAAAAACTTAATAAATTTAAAATTAATGAAAAACATAAATTGGTTGAAACTGAAATGAAAGCCGATGTTTGGTTTGAGCCAAAATTAGTTATGGAAGTTGAAGGCGCTGAAATTACAATTAGTCCGGTTCATACTGTGGCTAAAGATAAAATTAAAAGCGGAGGACTGGCGCTTCGCTTTCCAAGATTTATTCGCTTTAGAGACGATAAATCAAATGAAGAATCCACAACCGTAGAAGAAATTTATCAAATGTATAAAAGAGCTTAATAAAATGAAAAAAACAAAAGAAAAAATTTATAATTTTTATTTAAGCTATAAAAAAGAAATTATTTTTATTTTAATTATATTTTTGGTTTCAACTATTAGTTTTGGATTAGGATATTTATCCGGGCGTGAATTAAATAACGCGCCAATAATAATTCAAAAAAATAATTAAATGCAAATTAAAAAAGTAGTTACAATTGGAGGAGGAACAGGAAGTTTTGTTTTGTTGTCAGGACTTAAAAAATATCCAATTAAACTTTCAGCTATTGTTTCAATGGCAGATAACGGCGGATCAACTGGTATTTTAAGAGATGAATTAGGAGTTTTACCGCCGGGAGATATCAGACAATGTTTAGTAGCTTTATCTGATTCTTCAAACGAAATGCGAAAATTAATGAATTATCGTTTTGAAAGTGGAATTTTTAAAGGCCATAGTTTCGGCAATTTGTTTTTAACTGTTTTGGAAAAAATAAATAATAATTTTTTAGAAGCAATTAATCAGGCTGGTAAGATTTTAAATATTAAAGGAGAAATTGTGCCAGTAACAACATCTAATGTTAATTTATATATGGAATTAAAAAACGGAAAAATTTTAAAAGGAGAAAGCGAAATTAGTTTAAATAAAAATATTTTAAAAACAGGAATTAAAAAAATATATTTAAAGCCGCAGCCAAAAGTTAACTCAAATGCTGTTTTTAAAATTAAAGAAGCTAATATGATTGTTATTGGTCCTGGAAATTTATATTCAAGCATTTTGCCCAATCTTATTATTCCCGAAATTAAAAAAGCTATTTTAGAATCTAAAGCAATCGTAGTTTATAATTGTAATTTAGTTAATAAAAAAGGCCAAACTGATAATTTTAAATTAGATGATTATGTAAATATTATAAATTCTTACTTAGGGAAAAATAGAATTAATTTTGTTACTTTTAATAGTCATAAGCCTCCGGAATTTTTAATTAAAAAGTATATTAAAAAAGGCGAAAAAATAGTTGAATTAGGAAAGGTGAGTAAAAATAAAAATTATAAAATTGTTTTAGCTGACCTTTTGGATTTAAAAGAATATAGACCATCCAAAAGCGATGTGTTAATTAAAGAAAGATCATTTATTCGCCATAATGCTGATAAATTAGCAAAAGTTTTAATGTTAATTTTAGAATTTAAAGAAAATCAAAATATTCTAAAAAATATAATTTAGTGTTATTTAGCATTATAAATATCCAATTTTTTTAAGCCAATATTCATTTTCCCATTCCCATAATTTTTTTGCGCCTAAAAAAGCTTCAAAATCATTTTGCCAATAAGGAAATTCCTGAAGTTCAATATCGCCTTTTAATTCTGACCATTGATGAATATGATCTTCGGGAACCCGAGAGTGTTCATTAGAACCGTTAGTTTTAGGCATTTTAATTTTTTCCCGGCCGCCTTTTAAACGTCGAATTGCTCCGCAAATTTCGCATACTTGAATTTGATCAATTTTTAAAATCCAACGTGTTTGTAAGTTTTTAAATTGATTTTTAAGCGCATCCATATAAGCTGAAGTTTGTAAATTATAATCCCGATAAATAGCTTGCGAGGTTTTAATGTCTAAAACTCCAAATTTTCCATTAATTAAAGCTAAGGCGTCAACTGTGCCGGCATAACGATGATCATAACTAACCACCCGCCGTTCTACTAATTCTGGTGTTACTTGAATATTGTTTTTTTCTAAAAATTCTAAAAAAGCATCAATTGCTGGTTTAATACTTGGATCAATTTCTGGTTTTTGCCCCAATAAAATTGCTTCAACAGTGTTATGAACTAATGTTCCTTCGCGAGCTGATTCGCGAGTAATGTCCTGTCCGGCTTTAAAGTTTTCAGCTTCGGCATAAAAATAATAAAGCGCTGGTTTAGATTTAATAGAAACAATTTTAGTTACTCGAGGATACCAAACATCATCAATAATATAACCATTCGCTTCCATAAATTCTTCTGGAGTATTGTACCATTCAAACATAAGATAATTATAATTAAATATATTTTAAATTCAAATTACCCACTTAAATTTAAAATGCAAAATAACAAAAGCGTAAAATTAAAAACGCAAAATAATAAAAAAGAATCTAGAAAGTATAAAATAAAAAAAATAGAATTTTGCAATATTTTTATTTAAAAAAGTTATTTAAAATTTTCATCAAATCTTTAAGTAAAAATTCAAAGGAATTTTAAATTTTTGATTTTTAATTTTGAATTAATTTTAAATGAATGAATTTTTAAAAATTAAGACGCCGTCGTTATGAGTCCGAAGTATTAAGGGAGTTAATCTTGCCCTAATTTTATTTTATTTAATTTTTTCAAAAAATGTGTTATAAATAATATGGTTTTGCGGGGTCGTCTAATGGTAGGACACATGCCTCTGGAGCATGGTATCTTGGTTCGAATCCAAGCCCCGCAGCAAGTTATAAAATTTATTCTTATTTATATTATAACTGTTGTTTAATCTAATATTTGTTGTAATTTATTAAATTTTATTTTTTAAAATTTTTTAGTAGTATTGAATATTTTAATAATATTTTATAAAATAAAAATAAATAAGTTTATAAAAATAATTGAATAATTTTAAAAATTATGGTTAATCAACAATTGCTTGATTACATTAAACAACAATTACAACAAGGAATTGATGCTAATCAAATTAAGCAAGTTTTACTTAATAATGGTTGGCAAAATAATGATATTGAAGAAGCATTTAATATAATAATGCCAAAGCCTGTTTTATTAAAAAAGAGAAAATTAAAAAAAACTATTTTTATAATAGTCTCTATTCTTTTAATCTTTAGTTTATTTCTTTTTTTACTTCCAGTATTTTTGAATTTATTTACAAAAGACATTACGCCTATAGATGATTCTGATTTGCAATTACAAAAGGTATTTGTTTCTGATAAAGACAATGCTTATTTTGATTTAATAAAAATAAAAGATGTTATTTATGAACCAAAAGAGCAGTTACCAACTATTCTTAATATGATTGCTGGAAAAACATGGAATAATCAACTTGCTGAAGAAATAATATCTAAAAATTTCGAAACATTTAAATATTTTTCTGAAGCGGCTTTAAAACCAAAATATCAAAATCCAGTATACGCAGATCCAGAAAAAATTTTTAATAATAATTTATCGTCTTCATCTACGATTTTAAATTCTTTAGAGCAAATGTCTCGTTTAAGCGCAATAAAAGCTTTGTATTTAGCCAAACAAAATAAAGATGAAGAAGCATTAAATGAGGCATTAAATTCTGTAAATATAGGACAAAAAATTGAAGATTCTCAGGATTATCTTTTAGAGTATATTACCGCAATGAAAATGAAAGAGAGGGGTTTGGAAACTATGCAAAAAATAATTTCTTTATCAAGCTTAAAAGGTTCTGAATTAAAAAAATACAATCAAGAATTAGATAAATTTTACAATAATAAAAATGGATTGATGACAGCTTTTAAAATTGAATATTATACTCAATCTTTTATTGTTGATTCGGTTGCGCGCGAAGAAACAAAAATACTAAAATCATTATTTAATAATAAAAACGATCAAAATTATGAACTTACTAAAAAAATTCGAAACAATTATTATTTTCAACCAAATAAAACAAAATTGCTTTTTGCTGAAGATGCAAGAGCTAAGATAAAAAATGTTAATCAGGCTTGTGGAGAAATTAATATTAATACCTTTAAAAATTATATTACAACAAATCCTTTAAGACTTTATTTAGAAGAAAATGTAATTGGAAAAATATTATATAATGCTTTAACGACGTCTTTAACAGCGGATATTATTAGAAAAAAATGTCAGGAAGATTTATTAGTGGGAGTAACTCAAGCGATAATTGCTATTAAAGCTTATAAAAATGATACTAGCAACTATCCTAATTCGCTTAATGAATTAGTTCCAAATTATTTATCATCAGTTCCTAAAGATCCATTTGATAATAAACCTTTAAAATATTCTCTAACAAAGAAAATTATTTATTCTGTTGGAGAAGATGCCGAAGATTCTGGTGGTAGCACTGGAGATGATTGGAGAAAGATGTCGGATCCAACTTTTCAAATTAATTTTTAGTAGCAAGTACCTTAGCGGTGTGTATTTTTTTATTTTATATTTTCTATTTTATCCGAGTATAAAATTTTAATAGCTAATATTATATTTTTTTTGGGAAAAAGTTTAAATTTTATTTAAGATATATAAAAAATTTTTACAAAAATTTGCTTTTTATTAAAATTTTGTTAATATTGTGATTTATGGCTTTAGATTATACAGAATTAAAAAAAGGACTAATTATTGTTTTAAATAATGAACCGTATGAAATTATTGATTCCGGTTTTTTAAGAATGCAGCAAAGAAAAGCAGTAATGCAAACTAAATTAAAAAGTTTAATTTCAGGCAAGGTTATTGATCGCAATTTTCAAGCCAGCGATGAAATTGAAGAAGCTGAAATTGAAAAAACCGAAGCTGTTTTTATTTATGAAAACAAAGGAGAATATTGGTTCCATCAAAAAAATAATCCCAAAGAAAGATTTTCTTTAAAAGCCGATGTTTTGGGTAATGCGGCTTTATTTTTAAAACCAAATACTGAAATTCAGGCTTTAATTTTTAAAGATAAAATTATTCAAGTCAAACTTCCAGTTAAAATGGATTTTGAAGTAATTGAAGCTCCGCCAGCTATTCGCGGCAATACTGCTCAAGGCGGTTCAAAGCAAGTTACCATTGAAACCGGAGCAAAAATTTCAGTGCCATTATTTGTTGAAACTGGCGATATAATTAAAGTTAATACCGAAACCGGAGAGTATGTTGAGCGCGTTGGCAAAAAGTAATTAATTAAAAATTGAAATTAATTTATTTTTTTAATTCTTTATTCTTTTCTATTTGATGAGCAACAAGATCTTTAATTTTATAAGGATCTGGAATATTTTTTAAAATAATTTCTCTGGTTTCGCCAGCGCTTTGAATATTAATATTTCCAAATTTAAAAAGTGAAGGAATAATGCCCGATATTTCAACCTTAATATCTTCTACATCTTCAAATCTTAATTCCGACTCATCTCGTTTAAAAAGATTAAACTGTTCAACATCAATTATTCTTTTATTAGTAATTAAAATAAAATCTAAATAATAATTTGTCCATAAAACTACAAAAATTAACCATAAAATAAATATTAAACTAAAAGTAAAGAAAAAATAATAATTAGAATAATTTAAAAAAATAATTTGAATATTTTGAGGTAATGCTTGGCTTAAAGCAAAAATAATAAAAGGTAAAATTGCCAAGAATAACAAACTAATGCTTTTACTAAAAAAAGGCAGCCAATGTCTTCTTTGAATTAAAATTATTTCTTCGTCTTTAAATAAAGTAATCATTTAAAATTTAAAAATAAAATTAATAAAACTAAAAGCAAAATTCCAGAAACTATAAAATAAACTTTTTTAATTAAATGCGTTCGGGTGATGCTAATTTCATAACGATTCCAATGATAATTTAGCGCCCAGCTTAAAAATATAAAAGCTAAAATTAAAAAAACAAATAAAGCGCCGCTTAAAGTATTTAAAACTTGAATAATTTCTAGAGGCATAATTTAATTATAACTTAAAATTTAAAATTTAAAAAATTTATGTTATAATTTATTTATGATTAAATTTTGGCAAATTGGAATATTGTTTTTAGTTGTTTTTTTTGTTATGGGCTGGTATTTTTTTGGTTTTAATAAAACAATTTATAAAAAAGCAACAGTTTTAATTAATGATCAGGAATTTAAAGTTGACATTAGCAATGATTCAATAAAAAGAACCAAAGGTTTATCTGGTCGGGAAAGTTTAAAAGAAAATGAGGGTATGCTTTTTTTATTTGATTCAGCCGGAAATTATGGTTTTTGGATGAAAGATATGAAATTTCCAATTGATATTATTTGGATTAATAATGATGAAATTGTAGACTTGTCTCCAAACCTAAACCCCGAACCAGATAAAAGCATTTTTAATTTAAAAGTTTATTATCCGCAAAAGCCAGTTGATAAAGTTTTAGAAATAAATTCTGGTTTAATAGAAAAATATAATATTAAAATAGGAGATAAAATTAAAATTATTTTTTAAAGGTCAAATAAATAAAAAAATAATAATAAAAATATGAAAGAAATAAAAGTGGCAATCAATGGTTTTGGTCGAATTGGCAGGTTATTTTTTAGAAATGTTTTTGAGCGCGATCCAGAATTAAAATTTGGATTAAAAATTATAGCAATTAATGATTTAGGCGATACTGAAAATTTAGCTTATTTATTAAAATATGACACAGTTTATGGCCGTTATGATAAATCAGTTGAAGCTCAAAATGGCAATTTAATTGTTAATGGCAAAGAAATAAAAATTTTACAAATAAAAGAACCGGAAAATTTGCCGTGGAAAGATTTAAATATTGATGTAGTTATTGAATCAACTGGATTTTTTGAATCTTACGAAAAAGCCGCAGCGCATTTAAAAGCCGGAGCAAAAAGAGTTATTATTTCAGCTCCAGCCAAAGATTTAGACAGCGATTTAGGTCAAACAGTTTTGGTTGGCGTAAATGAAGAAAAATTAAATCAATGTCAAATTTCTTCCAATGGTTCTTGTACCACTAATTCAGCTTCACCAGTAATTGCGGTTTTATCCGAAAACCCCGGAATTTTAAAAGCGGTTTTAAACACAGTTCATGCTTACACTGCTACTCAAAATTTAGTTGATGGTCCGGTGCGCGGTGGAAAAGATTTTAGACGTGGCCGATCCGCAGCTCAAAATATTGTTCCATCAACTACTGGGGCGGCCATTGCTGTTAGTCGGGCGATTACGGAATTAGAAAATAAATTTGATGGCATTGCTATTCGAGTGCCAACTGTTTCCGGCTCAATTGCTGATATTACTTTTGTGGCTAAAAGAAAAACCTCAGTGGAAGAAATTAATAATATTTTAACCGAAGCTTCAAAATCTCCGCGCTGGCAGGGAATTTTAAAAGTAACCAGTGATCAAATTGTTTCTTCAGATATTTTAGGCGAACCTTACGGCGCAATTGTTGATTTAAATTTTACCAAAGTTATTGATGGCGATTTAGTTAAAGTTTTATCTTGGTATGATAACGAAGCTGGTTATGTTTCAACTTTAATTAAACACCTTGAAAAAATAAGCGAAATAATTTAAAACTATGGTTATTTATTTAGGCGCTGACCATCGCGGTTTTGAATTAAAAGAAAAAATTAAAATT
Organism: Minisyncoccia bacterium; assembly: GCA_049968295.1. GTDB lineage: Bacteria > Patescibacteriota > Minisyncoccia > UBA6257 > 2-01-FULL-56-20 > JANWZH01. The sequence continues at coordinate 2,983 of JBMFRD010000011.1, read as the reverse complement.
TGGTTAAAAGAAAAAGGTTATGAAATTTTTGATTGTGGCGCTGAAAAATTAAATCCCGAAGATGATTATCCTGATTTTGCCAAAAAAGTTGCTTTAAATGTTTCAAAAAATTTAGATTATAGTCGCGGCATATTAATTTGCGGTTCAGGAGTTGGAGTTTGCGTTACCGCAAATAGATTTAAAAAAATTAGAGCTGGATTGGCAATTAATCCTGACCAAATTTTTGAAGCTCGGGCTCATGACGATATAAATATTTTATGTTTAGCTGCTGATTTTACTGACGAAGAAACAGCAAAAAAAATGATTATTACTTTTTTAGTTACTTCTTTTGATCGTAAAGAACATCATTTTCAAAGAATATTAAAAATTGACGAATAAATTAATCTATAAAAATTTAAAGCTAAAAAGGCAAAACGCAAAAATTAATTTTTAATTTGCTTTTTTTAAATTTAATTTTAAAATTAAATTATGCCCCAAGATTTAAATCAATTAATAACCTTAGCAATGCAGGGCATTGGAAAGATCATAGAAGTAATTCAACCGTTTTGGCCATTAATAAGTTTACTGATAAAAATTTGGGTTTATGTAGTTTATTTTATACCGGTTTTAGGAATGAAATTTTTAAAATTTTTAGGTCTTTGGCCAAGCCTTTGGCCATTTAATTAAAATTTAAAAAATATGAAAATAGGTTTTTTTGAATTAGAAAATTGGGAAGAAAAAATTATTTCTGAAAATTTAACTGGTCATGAAATTTATTTTTCAAATGAAAAAATTGAAGAAGAACTTCTTCCGGAAAAAAATGATTTTGATATTATTTCTATTTTTGTAAATTCAAGAATAAATAGCACGGTTTTAAATCACTTTCCAAATTTAAAGTGCATTGCTACTCGTTCAACTGGTTATGATCATATTGATATTGAAGAGTGCAAAAAAAGAGGAATAACGGTTTTATTTGTTCCGGGTTATGGCGATAATACTGTGGCTGAATTTGCTTTTGGTTTAATTTTAAATTTAACCCGTAAAATTTATCAAGCTATTGATCAAATTAAAGAAGCAGAAAGTTTTGATTTAAATGGCTTGCGCGGCATAGATTTAAAAGGAAAAACAATTGGCATTATTGGCACTGGTCGAATTGGCAGAGAAGCAATTAAAATTGCCCGCGGTTTTGATATGCAAGTTTTAGCTTATGATCCTTATCCTAATCAGGATTTTGCAAATCAATTAAATTATAAATATGTAAGCTTAGAAGAGCTATTAGCTAATTCTGATATTATTTCTATTCATTGTCCTTATTTGCCATCAACGCACCATTTAATTAATAAAGAAAATATTTTAAAAATTAAACCCGGAGCTTATTTAATTAATACGGCGCGCGGAGCAATTGTTGAAACCGAAGCTTTGGTTTTGGCTTTAAATCAAGGAATTTTAGCTGGAGCCGGACTTGATGTTTTAGAAGAAGAAGGCGAAACTAAAGATGAATTATTTACTTTAGCTAAAAAAAGACCAAACGAAGAAGAACTCAAAACAATGCTTGAGAATCATATTTTAATGAAAATGCCTAATGTTTTAATTACGCCGCATAATGCTTTTAATTCGCAAGAAGCTTTAGAACGAATTTTAAAAACTACTTTGGAAAATATTTTAAGTTTTATTTCCGGCCAGCCAAAAAATCAGGTTAATTAATAATTAAAATGATAATTAAATCTTTTAATATAAAAAAAATATTAGATTCGCGCGGAAATTGGACAATAGAACTTGAACTTTATAATGAAAAAAATATAGGCGTAAAATCTTCAGCTCCATCTGGAAAAAGCACTGGTAAAAACGAAGCTAAAGTTTTAGATGTTTTAAAATCTTTTAAGGCGGCTAAATTTATTTTTTCTAAAATTAAAAATAAAAATTTTAAATCTCAAAAAGAATTTGATGATTTTTTAATTAATTTAGATGGCACAAAAAATAAATCAAGATTAGGCGGAAACACAACCCTTGTTTTTTCTTATTGTTTTTCAAAGCTTTTTTCTTATGAAAACAAAATTGAATTATATAAACATTTTAATAAGCTTTTAAATTTAAATATTAAGCCTCAAATGCCGCGTCTTTTTATTAATATGATTAATGGTGGTTTGCATGCCGGAAATAATTTAAATTTTCAGGAATATTTAGTTATTCCAAAAACCACTAATATTAATCAAGCAGTTGATTTGGGAATAAATTTTTATAAACATTTGGGTTTAGAGCTTAAAAAAATAAAAGGCAATAATGCTATAAATATTGGCGATGAAGGCGGATACGCTCCAAATTTTAAAAATGATTTAGAACCTTTTGAAATTATGAAAAAATTGATGAAAAAATTAAATTTAGAAAATTATTTTGATTTTGGAATGGATGCAGCCGCTAATTCAATTAATTGGTCCGATGAAAAATTAGAAAAATTTTATTTAAAATTAATTCAAAAAATTAATTTAATTTATTTAGAAGATCCATTTAAAGAAGAAGGTTTTAAAAAATTTGCCGAATTAAAATTAAAATTTAAAAATATTCATATTTGCGGTGACGATTTAACTACCACCAATATTTTTCGCATTGAAAAAGCTTATAAAGAAAACAGTATTAATGCTGTAATTATTAAACCAAATCAAATTGGGACAATTTCTGAAACTATTGAGGCTATAAAATTTGCTAAAAAACAAAATTGGTGGGTAGTGGTTTCGCATCGCAGCGGTGAAACCAACGAAGATTTAATTGCTGATTTAGCTTATGGGGTTGGAGCTAATGGCTTTAAACTTGGCGCTCCAGCCCGAGGTGAAAGAATTTCCAAATATAATCGTTTGCTTGAAATAGCTGGTTAATTTATGAAAGAAAATATTAAAAAAATAAATTTTTTGAGCTGGTTTTTAATAATTTTAATAATATTTTTATTAGCCTTAAAATATTTTTTTGATTTTAAAAATTTTAAAAACAAAGAAATAAATTATTTAAATGA
>JBMFRD010000010.1:0-14988 GCA_049968295.1 Minisyncoccia bacterium | reverse complement strand
ATGCCGGGCGAGCGAAAAATAATGTTAAATTGGTTTAAATTTTTTAAATAATTTTTGCCTAATTGAAATTTAATATTTTTAGGCAGGTTTTTGGGCAAAATTAAATTTAAATTTTGATCTAAAATCCAAACTTCGCTTTTTTTAAATTTTTTATCTTTTTTTAAAAAATTTAAAATTGCTTTTCCTTCTTTGCCAAAACCTAAAATTGCAATACGCATAGTTTTAATATAACATAAATTTATTTTAATCATAAATAATTTGAATTTTAAATTTTAAATTTATATAATTTTAATATGTTAGAAAAAATTAGTTCAAAAGTTTCTATTTTATTATTAGCTTTAATTTTAATTGTTTCTTTTTCTTTAATGTTTTTAAGTTCTTTAAAAGAATCAGCTACTATGGATGAATTAGCACATATTCCTTCGGGTTATAGCTATGTTAAATTTTTAGATTACAGATTAAATCCTGAACATCCGCCTTTGCTTAAAGCCTTAGCTGCTTTTCCGCTTTTATTTTTAAATTTAAAATTTCCAATTCAAAGCGATGCTTGGCAAAAATATATTAATGGTCAATGGGATGTTGGTCGAGAATTTTTGTATGAATCAGGAAACGACGCTAATTTAATAATTCAATGGTCTAGAATTGGACCAATGCTTTTAACTTTGCTTTTAATTGTTTTAATTTATGTTTGGACTCGCGATCTTTTAGGAAAATGGTGGGCAATAGTTGTTTCTTTATTTTTTGGTCTTTCGCCTAATGTTTTAGCTCATGGCCATTATGTTACGACTGATATTGCCGCTGCTTTTGGAACGGTTTTAGCAATTTATTTTTTTGTTAAATTTTTATATTTAAACAATAAAAAATCATTAATTTATGCTGGTTTGGCTTTTGGCATAGCTCAACTTTTAAAATTTTCAACTTTTATGTTGATGCCTTATTTTGTTTTTTTGGTTTTTGTATTTTGGTTAGCTGGAAATTTAAAATTATGGAAAAGTAGTTATGCTTTTAAAAAATTAGGAATTTATTTTTTAAAAACAATTTTAATTTTTGTTATTGGTTATCTTTTTGTGGTTTATCCAATTTATTATTTGTTTACTTTAAATTATCCTCAAAGTAAACAAATTTCAGATACTGAATTTATTTTAACTTCTTTTGCCGGCGGCCCACCAAAAGAAGGAGAAATGTGCAACCCCATCAGGTGTTTAGCTGAACTTGATATTTGGATGACAAAAAATAAAATTACCCGGCCATTTGCTCATTATTTTTTGGGAGTTTTAATGGTGATTCAAAGATCAGCTGGAGGCAACACGGCTTATTTTATGGGTGAAGTTTCAGCTTCGGGTTGGAAAAGTTATTTTCCTGTAGTTTATCTTTTAAAAGAAACGATTCCGTTTTTAATTTTGCTTTTAATAGCTTTAGGTTTGTGGTTTAAAAATATTTTTAATAATTTTAAAAATGGATTTGATTTTGTAAAGCAAAAAACAGTTGATTATATTAATCTTAATTTTGATAAATTTGCAATGCTGGGCTTTGTTGTTTTTTATTGGTTAACTAGCATTTCCAGCCCTTTAAATATTGGTTTTCGGCATTTATTTCCGACGCTTCCTTTTATTTATATTTTAACTTTTTCTGGAATTAAAAACTGGTTTTCAAAAATTAATTTTGAGCCCTCGCCTTATTTTTTGAAAAATGTATTTTCAGTTATTGCTTTGTTTTTTAAATCTTTTTTAAAATATATTTTTTTGATAATTCTTTTATTGTGGTTTGGGTTGGAAATTGTTTTTACTTATCCTTATTTTATTTCTTATTTTAATGAATTTGGAGGCGGAGTTTGGAATGGTTACAAAATTGTAACTGATTCTAATTATGATTGGGGTCAAGATTTATTGCGTCTTAAAAAATTTGTTTTAGAAAAAAATATTTCTAAAATTGCAGTAGATTATTTTGGCGGAGGAAATCCTAAATATTATTTAGAAGACAAAGTAGAATATTGGTGGTCAGCTAAAGGCAATCCGCGCGATTATGGAATTAATTTCTTAGCAGTTTCAATTAATACTTTGGAAGGTGGAGTAGCCAAACTTCATCCCGGTCAAAATCGCAATCCTCAAGATGAATACCGTTGGCTTCAAGAACTTAGACCTTTTAACAAAAATAAAATTGGCGAAGTTCCAAAACCAGATTATAGAATTGGCACATCTATTTTTGTTTATGATTTAAATAAATAAAAGATAAAATAATTAAAAATTTATGCCAGATAAAAATTTGAGAAAAAATATTTCTCGTAAAATTTTAGATGTTTTTCATCCTCAAAAAAATGACTTAAACGAAGCAAAAAATAATTTAAATGCCAATGATTTTAAATCCAAACAAGAGCAAGAAAAAGAATTAAAAGCAATTTTTAATCAGCCTAAAAATGAATTTATTAATTTAAAACCCAATGTTTCAAAAAGCAAGCCAGAAATTTGGTTAATTTTAATTTTAATTTTTTTAATTGGGATTGGTTTTTTTTATTTTAAAAAATCAGTTAATTTTTCATTGCCCAAAGTTAATATTAATACTGAAGAAACTTCTCAATTTTTAAAAGAATTTAATTTTAATATTGAAGATAAAAAAAATTTTTTCGACTCTTTTTGGGCTAAGTTGCAGCCTTTGCTTTCAGTTTTAAATAAAAATATTTTTTTAAATAAAGAATTTTTACAAAATGCAAATATTTTATTAAATGAAATAAATAATTTATCAAATAATTTTCCTCAAATTTTTTTAGGAGAATCAAATTTTAATTTAAAAGAAAGTTTTTTAAAAATTGCTCAAGCAGTAAATTTTTTTAATGATTATTTTAATAATTTTAAGATGGAAGATATAGGTTTTAACAATCCTCAATTTTTTGATTTAAAAACGGAAATAAACCGCTTTGCTAATTTTTTAAATAATTTTATTGATTTTATGAATAAAACTGAAAAACATCATTTTTTGGTTTTTTTTGCTAATACTTCAGAAATGCGTCCCGGCGGAGGTTTTTGGGGAAGTTATGCTGAAATTAAGGTAACTGATTGGAAAGTTGAAAAAATTAAAGTTTTAGACATCAATGATCCAGACAAAGAATTTAATGAAAAAATTATTCCACCCGAGCCATTGCAAAATATTTTATTAGGTTGGAAAGCGGCCGACGCTAATTGGTTTTTTGATTTTAATAAATCAGCTGAAAAAACAATTAGTTTTTTAGAAAGATCAAATTTTTATAAAAAAAATAATGTTCAATTTGATGGTGCTGTTTTAATTACGCCGCAAGTTATTGAAGATATTTTAAATTTAACTGGACCAATAGAAATTAATGAAACTAATCCTAAAATTGTTTTTAATGCTGATAATTTTTTAATTGAGCTTCAAAAAATTGTAGAAGAAAAAAGAACAGAAAAAAACAAAGAACCAAAAGAAATTCTTGATATTTTTTCTAAAAAAATATTAGAAAAACTTTCAATGTTATCTTCGGAAGAAAAAAAGACAATTTTAAATTATGGATTTAATTGGCTGCAAAATAAAGATTTGGTTTTTTATTTTAAAGATAAAAACTTGCAATCTTTTTTTAGATCTTATAATTTTACCGGAGAAAGCAAAAAATTAGAGCCTGATTTTTTTGGTGATTATTTAGCAGTGGTTGATGCTAATCCCGCTAGTGGTAAAAGCGACATTTTTATTCAAAAAGAAGTAAATTTAAAAATTCAAATTTCAAATAATGGCATATTAAACAACGAATTAGAAATTAAAAGAAAAAATTTAGTTAAAAATAACGACTCGTGGTGGTACAAGCTTCCAAATAAAGATTTTATTCAAATTTTTACTCCATTAAAAACAAATATTTTAAATGTAGTTGGCGGGCAAAATAAAAAAATTTATCCGCGCATCAATTATCAAAAAAATGAATTTGGTTTTGACCCAGATTTAAGTTATGAAAAAAATATAAAAATTATAGAAGCTTTTCCGCAAATAAAAAATTATAGTTTAGAAGATAAAAACATTTTTGCTTCTTGGCTTGAAACCCTGCCGCAAAACACTAGTAGTTTAAAATTAGAATATAGCCGCAATCTTTTTAAAACTCCAAAAAGCGGAGATAATTTTGTTTTTATTTTAGAAAAACAAATTGGTGATCGCGGAAAATATTTTATTGAAATTAACGCTCCAATTGGATTTAAATTTAAAGAAAATAATTCAGCTGTATTTGAATATCAAACCGAAAATTCGGCTCGAACCGAAATAATTAATTTAACTTTAATAGAAGATATATAAAAACTGCTTAAAATTTAAAAAGGATAATGGTTTTAAAAATTTTTAAATTTTTAATATTAATATCTTAGTGATTTTATTTTTTATTATTTTTTTGTTAAGATAAAATAATGAAATTTGTTGCTGATTTTCATATTCATTCTAAATATTCGCGGGCTGTTTCTCAAAAAATGAATTTAGAAGAATTAGATCTTTGGGCTGATTATAAGGGAATTTTAGTAATGGGTACTGGAGATTTTACTCATCCTAAATGGTTTTTGGAAATTAAAGAAAAGTTAGAACCAGCTGAGCCCGGACTTTTTAAATTAAAACCAAAATATAAAAAATTAAATTTTAAAGGCAAAAAATCAGAAACTCGTTTTATTTTATCAGTTGAAATTTCAAGCATTTATTCTCAAGGTGGAAAAGTCAGGCGCATTCATAATGTTATAATTTTGCCGGATTTAAAATCAGTTTTAAAATTAAATAATTACTTAAATTTAATTGGCAATTTATCTTCAGATGGCCGGCCAATTTTAGGTTTATCAGCTAAAGAATTATTAAAAATTACTTTAAATATTTGCCCTGAAGCTTTATTTATTCCAGCGCATATTTGGACTCCATGGTTTAGCATGTTTGGCTCAATGTCTGGATTTGATTCAATGAAAGAATGTTTTGATGATTATTCAAGATATATTTTAGCTATTGAAACCGGCTTGTCTTCTGATCCGCAAATGAATTGGCGAATTAAGGAGCTAGATCAAGTAGCTATTGTTTCTAATTCTGATTCGCACAGTGTTGAGCGTATTGGCCGGGAAGCAAATGTTTTTGACGCGCCTTTAAGTTATTATGGCATTTTAGAAGCTTTAAAAAACAGCGCGCCGCAAAATATTCAAGAAGATAATTTTTCTAAAGTTAATTCTCCAAAAATTTTAGAAACTATAGAATTTTTTCCAGAAGAAGGCAAATATCATTATGATGGCCATCGTTTATGCGGGATTTTAATGTCGCCTCAAGAATCTAAAAATAATAAAAATATTTGTCCAAAATGCGGCAAACCTTTAACTATTGGCGTGATGAATCGGGTGGAGCAATTAGCTAATCGACCTTTTGATTTTTTTGATCCTAAAAGACCGCCTTATAAAAAATTAGTAACTTTAGATGAAATTATTGCTGATGCCTTAGGGGTTGGAAAGGCCACCAAATCAGTTTTAAAATTTTATAATGATTTAATTTTAAATTTCAATAATGAATTAAATGTTTTATTGGACGCACCAATTTCAGAAATAAAAGCAGTTTCTAATGATTTAATTGCTGAAGGCATAAAAAGAGTTCGGGAAGGAAAATTACATATTATTCCGGGTTATGATGGCGAATACGGCAAAATTTTTATTTTTGATGAAAATGAAAGAAAAAAATTTGAAAACAAAAAAGGCGCATCAACTCTTTTTGATTTATAATAATAAAATATGATTAAAATAAAAAATTTTATAATTAAATTTATTTATCAAATCATTAAAAAAATATTATTTCAATTTGATCCAGAAAAAGTTCATGACTTTACTGTTAAAAATTTAAAATTTTTTTCAAAATCAAATTTATTTTTAAAAACCGTTAATTTTATTTTTAATTATCAAAATAAAATTTTAGAGCAAAATATTTTAGGTTTAAATTTTAAAAATCCTATTGGTTTGGCGGCAGGTTTTGATAAAAACGCGGAATTAATTAATTTTTGGCCGAATTTAGGATTTGGTTTTATAGAAGTTGGATCAATTACTGGTATGTCTTGCTTGGGGAATCCAAAACCTCGGCTTTGGCGACTTAAAAAATCAAAAGGATTGGTTGTTTATTACGGTTTAAAAAATGATGGCGCAGAAAAAATTTATGAAAGAATTAAAAATGTTAAAGTAAGTATTCCTGTAGGAATTAGCGTGGCCAGAACAAATTCAAAAGAAACAATTAGTCTTCAAGATGGTATTAATGATTATTTAAAAAGTTTAAAAATTTTTAAAGAAACTGGCGATTATTTTACAATTAATATTAGTTGTCCTAATGCTTTTGGCGGTGAAACTTTTATGAATCCAAAAATGTTAGACGAACTTTTAAAACAAGTTGAAAAAATAAATATTTTAAAGCCTGTATTTTTAAAATTAGCTCCTGACGTAAACGAACAGCAATTAGATGAAATTATTAATGTTGTTTTAAAATATAAAATAATTAATGGTTTTATTTGTACAAATTTAACTAAAAAAAGAAATTTAAATCTTTTAGAAAAAAACATTCCAGCAGTTGGTGGCATTAGCGGTCAACCATTAAAATTAATTTCCAATCAAGTAATTTCTCATATTTATAAAAAAACAAAAGGACAATATGTTATTATTGGTGTAGGAGGAGTTTCAAGCGCAAACGATGCTTACGAAAAGATAAAATCTGGAGCATCTTTAATTCAATTAATAACTGGAATGATTTTTGAAGGACCGCAATTAATCAATCAAATTAATTTTGAATTAACAAAGTTAATTAAAAAAGATGGTTTAAATTCTATCGAAGAAGCTGTAGGTTTAAATTTTAAATAATTAATATGAATTTTTATAAAGAAAAATTAAAACAAATTACCAAAGAAAATATTGAGGTTGAATCTAAAAAAAATTGGGATATTTATGATTCCGGATTAGTATCTGGAGAAAATCCTTTAGAATTTGATTTTTTAAAATTATATCCGCGCGGTTTTAAAAATCTTAAAGATTATTTAGAAAAAGAATATAAAAAGAAAAAAGGAAAAATTATTGGCATTGAATTGGGCGGTCCGGCTAGAAGGCTTTTTTCTGATTTTAGTCCGGGTTTTATTCAAAAAAGTTTTGGAGTTACTTTATTTGATAAAAGAACTGAAAAAGAAAAAAAAGAAGATGAAAGTCGTAATCATTATGTTTTAACTTTTGATATTTTTGATGAGGATTTTTATGAAGAAATTAAAAAATATATTGGAGATAGAGGTTTTGATTTAATGTTTGAGCGAATGGAGGGCGGTTGGGTTGGATTTCCAGAAGAAAGAGAGGTTTTTGAATTTTTTGTTTTTAGGTGGTACGAGCTTTTGGCTTCTAATGGTATGGCTTTTATTCAGTCGCCTTATGTTTTAAATGAAAATAATTTTTCAAAATGGGAAGAATGGTTGGATCATAACAAAATTAATTTAGGCAAAGAATTATTTGATTTTGTTTACGAAGGGAAACGCTTTTATATAAAAATTAAAAAGGACTTAAATAAACAAATAAGATTTTTTATTTGAAATAAACAATAAATTTTGTAAGATATATTTATGATTGATATTTTAAATTTAGAAAAAAAATTTGAAGAGGAAATTAAAAATTGTAAAAACTTAAAAGAATTAGAAATTATTAAAGTAAAATTAATTGGCCGTAACAGCGAGCTTAATAATTATTTAAAATCTTTAAAAGATTTAAGTTTAGAAGAAAGGCGAGTCATTGGTCCAAGGCTTCAAAGTTTAAAAGAAAAAATTGAAAAATTAATTAGTCAAAAAGAAGAAGAATTAGAAATGGAAAATTTAATTCCTAATTTAGATTTAACTCGGCCGGCTAAAAGATTAAATTTAGGACACTTGCACCCTTTAACTTTGGTTGAAATGGAAATGCGTAAAATTTTTTCCAGTATGAATTTTAAAGTGATTGATGGCCCCGAGCTTGAAAATGAATATTATAATTTTGACGCTTTAAATGTTCCTCCAAATCATCCGGCGCGTGAAGTTCAAGATACTTTTTGGATAAAAACTAATTTAAAAGATAAATTGAAAAACGCAAAATATTTATTACGAACTCATACCAGCCCGGTGCAGGTTCGTTATATGGAAGGCCATAATCCGCCGTTTCAAATTATTGTTCCGGGCAAAGTTTATCGCAACGAAGCTTTGGATGCTGGTCATGAAATTAATTTTTATCAACTTGAAGGATTAGCAGTTTCAAAAAATATTAATTTAGCTAATTTTAAATTTATTATTGAAGAATTTTTTAAAAAATTTTTTAAAGGCGAAAAAATAGAATTTCGTTATCGGCCATCGTATTTTCCTTTTGTTGAACCGGGACTGGAAATGATTATAAAATATCGGGGTAAATGGTTTGAGGTGGCTGGCGCTGGAATGGTGCATAAACACGTTTTTGAATATGCGCATTATAATCCTAGAGATTGGCAAGGCTTTGCTTTTGGAATTGGAATTGATAGGCTGGCAATGATTAAATATAAAATTCCGGATATTAGATTGTTTTACGAGTCGGATTTAAGATTTATTAATCAGTTTTAAATTTTAATATTAAATATGTTTAATGAAAAAAATAATTTAAATCAAGAAAATAAATTTTTAGAATTTAAAAAAGAAATTTTAAAAATTAGAGAAGAAGAAATAGCCAGAATTAGAAAAACAGCAGATTTAATTGATTCTAATTTTGGAACTTTTGATATCAATGATTTAACTTATGAAGATATGGAAATGTTTGAAAAAATAAAAAGTGGAAAATTAAATAAAAAAGATTTAGATGAATATAAGAAAAAAATAAATAAAGAGGTTACTGAAAAAAGAAGATTAAATAATGAAACTAAATTAACAAGTCGTGAAATTTTTTTAGGGTTTTTAATTAATTTAGCTACGCCTTTATTTTACGAAGAAGAACTTAAAAAGATAAATAAAAATAAATAAAATATAATTCAATGAAATTTTCATATTTTTTATTAAAAAAATTATTAAAAAACTTGCCACCAAAGAAAAAAGTGATTGAACTTTTAAATTTGTATTCTTTTGAAACCGAAGATTTGGGCGGAGATACTTTAGATATTTCATTGCCAGCAAATCGTTATTCAGACGCCGCTTCGCATTTTGGAATAAATCGCGAGCTTGGGGTAATTTTAAATAAAAAATTTAATTTGCCGGTAAAATTAATTGTTAATCAGCCGGAATTAAAAGAATTTATAAATATTCAAATTGAAAATAAAAATGACTGCCGGCGTTATTTAGCTTATTATTTTGAAATTCCAAAAGTTTTAGAATCTCCGCCTGAAGTTAAAAAAATTTTAAAGTCCTGCGGAATAAATCCAATTAATAATATTGTCGATATTGCTAATTTAGTAATGTTAGAAACTGGTCAGCCTTTGCATATTTTTGACGCGGATAAATTATTGCCCAATCAATTTCCTAAAAACATTATTGTGCGTCGGGCTAAAAAAGGAGAAATAATTGAAACTTTAGATAATCAAAAGTTTGAATTAAATCCTGAAATTTTAGTTATTGCTGATAATAAAAACCCATTAGCCATTGCTGGAATTAAAGGCGGGCTTTATTCTGGAGTAACTAAAAATACCAGAAGAATTATTTTAGAAGCTGCAAATTTTGATCCAGTTTTAATTTATAAAGCCAGCAAATTTTTAAATTTAAAAACAGATGCTGCTCTTAGATTTTCTCATGGCTTAAGTCCGTATTTAGTGAAAATTGGCGCAGACCGGGCAGTGGAATATTTAAAAAAAGCTGGCGCAAAATTAATTGATTCTTTTGATACTAATCCCAAAAAATTAACTGAAAAATTAATTGATTTTGATACTCGACAATACGAAAAATTAATTGGCCAAAAAATAAATTTAAAACAAGCTAAAAAATATTTTATAAATTTAGGGTTTGAAGTTAAAAACATAAGCTCTAATGTTTTAAGAATAAAAATACCAGATTGGAGAATGGATTTAGAAGATTTTGAAGATTTAGCTGAAGAAGTTTTACGTTTTGAAGGCGTTAATAATTTAAAGCCACAACGTCCAATTATAGAATTACAGCCTCATTTTGAAGATGATATTTTTGTTTTTAAAGATAAAATCAGGCAAATTTTGCAAAAATTAAATTTTAGCGAGGTTTATAATCATTCTTTAATTGGCGAAGATGATAAAATTGTTAAAGAATTAAATTTAAATTTTGAAAATAAATTAATTGAGGTTTTATATCCAGTTAGCCGGGATTTTAAATATTTAAGACCCTCGCTTTTAATTTGGCTTAAAAAAAATCTTTTGGAAAATAGCCGATTTTTTAAAAACATTTTTATTTTTGAAATTGGGAAAATTTTTTATAAAGATAAAAACGAACTTAAAGAAAAATTATCATGCGCTCTGGGAATTTTAACTTTTAAAGAATTAGCTGTTTTTGAAATGAAGGGTGTAGTTGAAACTTTATTTAAAAGTTTGGGCTTGACCGACTTTTTATTAGTTGAAGACAATAAAAAAATAAGAATTGAAGTTGATTTTAAACCTATTGGTTATATTTATTATTTTAAAACTAAAAAACAAGAGCATATTGCTTTAGCTGAATTTGACGCTTCAAATTTACTATATCTTTTAGAAGAAGAAAATGAATTTAGGCCTATTCCAAAATATCCGTCTATAGTCCGCGACCTTTCAATTTTGGTTTCAAAAGATTTTAAAATTGGTGAAATTATGGAAGAAATATCAAGTCAAAGTAATTTAATTAAAGATGTTGATTTAATTGATGAATACTGGGCTGAAAATTTTGGCAATAATCAAAGTTTAACTTTTAGAATTATTTTTCAAGACGAAGATAAAACTTTGACTGATAACGAAGTTGATGATATAATTAAATTAATTACGTATAATTTGAAAAATAAGTTTAAAGTTGATATTAGATAATAGAGTGTTAAAATATTATAAAAGGTCATAAAAAAATAAAAATATGAATTCTTTTGAAAAAAAGCCGGGGAACAACAATGAAAACATTCCGGTTGCTGTAGAGTCGCATTATATTTCTATTGCCAGAGAGATGAAAAAATTGGCTGATGAAGAAGCCGGTGTTTTAAGTCCTCAAAAAGGTCCTTTTGAAAAAGCTGAAGAAGGATTCATTTCTTTGGCTCGCGAAATTCAAAAAGCTGGTCAAAACAATGAAATTTATTCAGATTATTCTAAAAATTGGCAAGAACGTTTTATAGCTTCTTTAAAAAGTTTTAAAAGATTTGGGCAAAAATTAGCTCGAGCTGGGGTTTTAGCTGGAGTTTTGTGGTCAAGTATGCCAGCTATGCCTAAAGAAAAAGCAGAAGAACAACCTGTTTCTTCTCCAAAGGTTGAAGAGGTTGTAAAAATGGGGGTTGATAAAAAATCTCAACAAGAAAGCACTCCTTGGTATAAGGGTTGGAGATTAAATCAAGTGGTTCTTGAAAGAGACGAGAAAGGCAATTTGGTTTTTAGCCCATTAAAAATAATTGCTCCAATTCAAATTGAAAAAGTTGTTGATGAAAAAGCAAAAAACAGTTTTAAATTTAATGTTCCTTATGAATACGCAAGATTGTTTAATGTTGCTAAACCCTTGAGTCCAGAAGATCATCAAAAAATTCAACAATATATTTCAAATGAACTGCAAAAAAATTTTGAAGATAAATTAAGAGGATTAAATTTATCTATTGAAACAGAAAGAGAAATTAAGCTTGGTCAAAAAAAGGCAGAACTAAAAGAATTAAAAATTTCTGGTTTTGCATCTCCTGAGGGACCCAAACAAGAAGGACCATCAACGATTGAAAAAGGTCATATTGATGAAGAAAATATTAACTTGGCAAAATTAAGAGCTGAAAAAGCTTTAGGCATAACAACTGAAAGTTTAGAAAAATTAGGTGTGCCAAAAGAATTAATAGATAAAGCTTTGTCTGAAGTTGAAGTTGAAGAGCTTCAATTTAATGTTGAAGAAATAACAAAATTAACTTTGTTAAGCAAAGACTTTAAGGGATCAACTCCAACTGAAAAAATCTTTAATATGATTGTAGATTATAATGATGGTAAAATTAAAGACGTAGAAAAAGCAAAAGAATTACATCAAATTTTAGCTTCGAAAAGAAAAGTTGAAATAGAAGTTGGATTAGAAGGCCAAGAAAAAACTATTTATGCTGTACCATTGCCATTAATTCTTTTAGCGGCATTGCCATTTTTTAGAAGAAGAGAAAGAGTTGAAGAAACTGATCCAGTACCAACTCCACCTGTACCAACTCCACCTGTACCAACTCCTCCTGTACCAACTCCACCAGTTGAACCAACTCCACCAGTTGAACCAACCCCACCAGTTTCGCCAGAACCAGTTATCCCGTTGCCAGTAAAAATAGAAGAAGATGATAAATTTGATGAAAAAGTAAAAATTGCTTTAGTTGACGATCTTTATAGATTTTTTGATGATGAAGCAACAATTCGACGTGGTTTAAACTATCGCAAATTATGCGAACAGATGCTTATAAATTTTGATAAATTTAGTTCTGATCAAGACAGAGAACAATATTTAGCAAGAGAATTATTAAAACTTTGGAAAGAGCATGATATTAATGCTAGACGAGAAGCTGGTTGGGATGAGTCTAATATTGATCAGGGTCTTGATTATGAAAATCAGCCTCAGCAAATGCTTTGGGCATTAGCTCATGCCAAAGTTTTATTAAGATTAGTTAAAGAAAAAAAGAAACTTCAAAAAGAAGGTAAAGAAGTTGATTTTATAGATTTAATGAGTCAAGATATTGAAAATTATATGAATGAAAAAAGCAAAGATAAGGAAGAGCAACCTGTTGTTCCTAAAAAAGATTGGCTTAAAACCTCAATAGAATTAGCAATGGAAGGTAAAATTGCTTGGAAAAAAGAATAAGAGTTATAAAATTTTTTATTTTTTCTATTTTATTATACAATTTATTTGATGCTTATTCCAAAAGAAGTTCTTTTTGTTTTGAAAAAAATTCAAAAAAGCAATTTTGAAGCTTATTTAGTTGGCGGATGCGTCAGGGATTTAATTTTAAATAAAAAACCAAAAGATTGGGATATTGCTACTTCTGCTTTGCCTTTGGAAATTTTAAAAATTTTTCCAGATGCAATTTATGAAAATGATTTTGGAACAGTGCGGATTAAAACCAATTCTCAAGATGAGACCTTAAAAATTATAGAAGTAACTACTTTTCGCGGTGAGGGAAAATATAGCGATTTTCGTCATCCGGATGAAATTAAATTTGTAAAAACTATTGAAGAAGATTTAGCTCGACGCGACTTTACAATTAATGCCTTAGCTTTAAAAATTAAAAGTTTTTCTCCTAAATTATTAAATCAAAAAGAAAATTTTGAAATTATTGATCCATTTAATGGCCAAGTTGATTTAAAAAATAAGATTCTTCGGGCAGTTGGCGATCCAGATAAAAGATTTGCTGAAGATGCTTTGCGGCTTTTACGCGCGGCGCGATTAGTAACTGAGCTTAATGCTGAAAAAGATAAAAATTTAAAATGGAAAATAGAAGAGCAAACCTATAATTCAATTTTAAAAAATGCTTATTTAATTCAACATATTTCAGCTGAAAGGATTAGAGATGAATTAATTAAAATTATGCAAAACCAAAATGCCAGCAATGGAATTTTACTTTTAGAAGAACTTGGCCTTTTAAAATTTATTATTCCCGAACTGCGGGAAGGTATTGGAGTGAGTCAAAACAAGCATCATATTTATACTGTTTTTGAACACAATATTAAGGCTTTAGAATACGCGGCTTATAAAAATTATTCTTTAGAAGTTAGATTTGCGGCTTTGTTTCATGATTTGGGAAAGCCTAAAACCAAAAAGGGTGAAGGCGAAAATGCCACTTTTCATAATCATGAATATGTTAGCGCTAAAATGGCTCAAAAAATTTTAGAACGGTTAAAATTTAATCGCGAGTTTATAAATAGAGTAGTGCATTTAGTTAAATATCATATGTTTTATTATAATGTTGGTGAAGTAACTCCAGCTGGAGTGCGAAGATTTATTGCTCGGGTAGGCGAAGAAAATATCGATGATTTAATGAAAGTTCGAGAAGCAGATCGCATTGGTTCAGGCGTGCCCAAAGCAGTTGTTTATAAAATGCGCCATTTGCTTTATATGATTGAAAAAGTAAGACGGGATCCAATTAGTCCTAAAATGTTAAAAATTAATGGTAATGATATTATTCGCATTTTAAATATTTCTCCCAGTCCAAAAATTGGAAAAATTTTAAATATTTTATTAGAAGAAGTTTTGGATGATCCTAAAAAAAATAATAAAAAATATTTAGAAAAAAGAACAAAAGAATTAGGGCAAATTAATGAAAAAGATTTAGATTTATTAGTTTTAAAAGCCAAGCAAAAACAAGAAGAATTTGAAGAGGGTATTGAAAAAGAAATAAGAAAAAAATATTATGTTTAAGATGATTTGGAGTAAAATTTATAAATTTTTTGACAAATTAGAAGATAAAGTTCGGGGCAAATTAAGCCACAAGCCAATTATTTATGGTTTTATTGGAGGAATTGGAATAGTTTTATTTTGGCGTGGAGTTTGGCATACTGCTGATTATTTATCAGAATTAATTTATTACTCTGCTGCTTATGGGCCTTCAAGTTTTTCTTTTATAGAAGCAAAATGGTGGGATGGACCGCTTTCATTTTTAATTGGATCAATTTTACTTTTAATTACCGGCCTTTTTGTTTCCAGTTTTATTGGTAATGAAATTATTATTACTGGATTAAAAGGTGAGCGAAAAACTACTGAAAAAACGGAAGAAGAATTAGAAGCCGAAGCCAGCGCCATTTCAAAAGCAATTAAAGAAATTAAAGATATTGAAGAAAGAGTTTTAAATATTGAAAAAATATTAAAAGAAAAAAAATAATTTTCGGGCTGTAGTATAATGGTAGTACGCGCGCTTCGGGTGCGTGTAG
>JBMFRD010000009.1:0-15422 GCA_049968295.1 Minisyncoccia bacterium | reverse complement strand
CAATTGTCATAAAAAACTAAGTTTAGAATATTTTTTAGTTGAAGCTTGGTCTGGTTTAATTTTTGTTTTTACTCTAATTTATTTTAAAAATCATTTAATTGCTTTTTTTTCAAAAACAATTTTTAATTTGTTTTATTTTTGGGGCGTAATTTTAATTTGGGATTTAATTTTATTAACTTTAATTTTGGTTTTTTTAATTGATTTAAGATTAAAAGTTATTCCCAATGAAATTATTGTTTTTCTTTTAATTTTAGGCATTATTTTAAATTTTTTAATTTTGCCTAATTGGAATAATTTTTATTCTTTTTTGGGTTCATATAAAGGACTTCTTATAGAATTTAATAATTTATGGCAAAATAAAATTTTAGCTGCTGGTTTTGGTCTCTTATTTTTTGGCTTTTTGGTTTTAATAACTTTTGGCCGGGGAATGGGAATGGGCGATGTTAAATTAATGTTAGCTTTAGGATTTATTTTTGGCTGGCCAGAAATACTTGTAATTACTATTTTAAGTTTTGTTTTTGGTGGAATTTGGAGTATTTTTTTAATTGGGCTTAAAAAAAGCTCGCGCAAAGATTTAATTCCTTTTGGCCCATTTATAGTTTTGGCTTCGTTTTTGGTTTTTTTCTGGGGTGAAAAAATTTTAAATATTTATTTTCAAATTGCGCATTTAATTTTTCCTTATTAGCAATCTTGACTTTTGATTGCTAATTAGTTTATAATAAAAGTATGTTGGATTTAAGGCAGCAAAAAATTTTAAAAGCAGTAATTAATGAATTTATAAAAATTGGCCAGCCAATTAGTTCGGATTATATTTATAAAAAATACGATTTTGATATTAAACCGGCAATGATTAGAAATGAGCTTTTAAAGCTTTCAGAAATGGGCTATCTCTATCAGCCTTATTATTCTTCAGGCCGAATTCCAACTGATTTGGCTTATGAATTTTTTATCCAAAGCATTTTGGAATCTGAAAATTTAAAAATAAATATTGATGTGTCTTTAATTAAATTATTTGAAAAAATGGCTTGGGAAGATTTGGCTTTAAAAATTGCAAAAACTCTTGGAGCTTTA
Source organism: Minisyncoccia bacterium (assembly GCA_049968295.1). Taxonomy (GTDB): domain Bacteria; phylum Patescibacteriota; class Minisyncoccia; order UBA6257; family 2-01-FULL-56-20; genus JANWZH01. Next base: position 14,351 of record JBMFRD010000009.1, on the reverse strand, counting down.
AGTTTGGTTACTAATATTCCTGAGGAAAGATTTGTTTATAAAGAAGGATTAGAGTATTTAATTGATAATTTTGATTGGCAAGCTAAAGAAGAAATTAAAGAACTTATTTCTGATTTTGAAGATTTAGAAGAAAAAATTATTGATAAAAAAGAAATTATTAATGAAAAAAATTTCATTAAAATTTTTATTGGTAGAAAAAACCCGCTTACTAAAAATAAATCTTTAGCCGCAATTTTATCTGACTATAATTTAGGCGGCGAACGGATATTAATTTTGGCTTTAGGCCCAAAAAGAATGAATTATCAAAAAGCGTATTGTATATTTAAAGGTCTTAAAAATTATTTTTATTCCAATGACTGATGAGATTAAAAATAATAATATTAATAATAATGAAGCTAATGCCGATACTTTTGCTGAAGCCACGGAATTTGCGGATAATTTAAATAATAAAAATACCAAAGTGAAAGATGAACTTTCTGAATTAAAAGAAAAATTAAGTAAATGCGAAAAAGAAAGAGATGAATATTTAGCTGGTTGGCAAAGAGCTAGAGCTGATTTTTCAAATTATAAAAAAGATGAAGCTTTAAGATTTGGCGAATTTTCAAAATATGCGATTGAAAAGTTGGTTTTAGATTTAATTCCAGTTTTAGATAGTTTTGATTTAGGAATTGCGGCTATGGAAAAATCAGGCAATGTTGATAAAGGGGTTTATATGATTAGAGCTCAATTGGAAGATATTTTAAAAAATTATGGTTTAAAAAAAATTAATGTTGAAATTGGAAAAGAATTAAATCCGGAAATTGCTGAACCAATTATTGAGGTTGAACACGATGGTCCAGCCGGAGTAGTTTTAGAAGAAATAGAAGCTGGATATAAACTTTATGATAAAGTTATTCGTCCAGCTCGAGTAAAGGTCTCAAAACAAAAAAATTTATAAAAACATGGCAAAAATTTTAGGTATTGATTTAGGAACAACAAATTCAGCAATGGCTGTAATGGAAGGTGGAGAGCCGCGCATTTTAGAAAATGCCGAAGGTATGCGCACTACGCCTTCAATTGTTGCTATTTCAAAATCAAATGAAAGATTAGTCGGTCTTTTGGCTAAAAGACAAGCAATTACTAATCCCAAAAACACAATTTTTTCAGTTAAAAGATTAATTGGTCGCAAATTTTCTGATCCAGAAGTGCAATTAGATAAAAACTGGCTTCCTTACGAAATTAGACAAAGTTCCAGCGGTGGAGTTGAGGTTAAACTTGCTGATCAATGGTTAACCCCAGAAGAAATTTCTTCTTATATTTTAGCCAAATTAAAAGCTGATGCTGAAGCAAAATTAGGTGAAAAAATAGAAGAAGCAGTTATTACTGTTCCGGCTTATTTTGATGATTCACAAAGACAAGCCACAAAAAATGCTGGTGAAATTGCTGGGTTTAAGGTGCGTCGTATTTTAAATGAGCCAACTGCTGCGGCTTTAGCTTATGGTTTTGGTTCAAAAAAAGGATTAACTGGCAATAAAAAAATTGTAGTTTATGATTTTGGCGGCGGCACTTTTGATATTTCAGTATTGGAAGTTGGAGATGATATAGTTGAAGTGCGAGCTACGGGTGGAGATATGCATTTAGGCGGAGATGATTTTGATCGTTTAATTTTAGAATATTTAGTTTCTGAATATAAAAAGCAGGAAGGTATTGATTTATCTAAAGATTCATTGGCTTTACAAAGATTAAAAGAAGCAGCTGAACGAGCCAAACACGAGCTTTCAGTAGCAACTGAAACTGAAATTAATTTGCCCTATATTTCTTCTGATTCTTCTGGGCCAAAACACTTTTTAATGAAATTAACCCGAGCAAAATTAGAAAGTTTAGTAATGCCATTAATTGAAAAATCTATAGAATTAACTCGTCAAACCGTGACTTCGCCAGCGCCAAAAGGAGCTGGATTTGACTTAAAAGAAATTGACGAAGTAATTTTAGTTGGTGGTCAAACTAGAATGCCGGCCATAGTTGATGCGGTTCGTAATTTGTTTAACAAAGAACCAAATCGCAGCATTAATCCGGATGAAGTAGTGGCAATTGGAGCAGCAATTCAAGCTGGAATTTTGCAAGGAGATGTTCGGGATATTTTGCTTTTAGATGTTACTCCTTTAACTTTAGCTATTGAAACCTTGGGCGGAGTAGCAACTCCAATGATTCCTAAAAACACCACCATTCCAACTTCTAAAACTCAAATTTTTTCAACTGCAGCTGATAACCAAACTTCAGTTGAAATTCATGTTGTTCAGGGCGAACGTCCTATGGCTAGTGACAATAAAACTTTGGCTCGATTTATTTTAGATGGAATTCCTCCAGCGCCGCGCGGCATTCCGCAAATTGAAGTTACTTTTGATATTGATGCTAATGGCATTTTAAATGTTTCAGCTAAAGATAAAGCTACTGGAAAATCTCAATCTGTCCGAATTGAAGCTACTACTGCCTTATCTAAAGACGAAATTGAACGTTTAAAACGGGAAGCCGAAGAACATTTACAAGAAGATTTGCGCAAAAAAGAATTAATTGATGTCAAAAATCAGGCTGAAAGCATGATTTATTTAGCTGAAAAATCACTTCGCGATGCTGGTGATAAAATTAATAATGAATTAAAACAAAGCATTAACGAAAAAATTGAAAAATTAAAATCTGTAAGAGATGGGGAAAATATAGATGAAATTAAATCAGCTCTGGCTAATTTATCAGCTGAACTTCAAAAAATTGGACAAATGATGTATAATCAAAATCAAGATGGAACAAATCCCGAACAAACCAATAATTAAAGGAGGATTTGAAACCAGTTATTTCAAAGAAAAAAAAGAAATTCCAATTGAGTTTTATAAATCAGTTATTTTTGATATTTTAAGTTTAGCTGGAGCTTTTATTTTGGGATATTTTCTTTTTAGTTATTTAAATAATAAAACCGGAATTTTTCCGGTTTTATTATTTGGAATGTTGTATTTAATTCTTGTTTCTTTTGAGGCGGTATTAAATGATAATTGGGCAAGAAGGATTTTTATTATTTTTTTAGAAAGTTTAGGTATTTTTTATTGGTTTTTTGATAAGAATAATTTTTTTGTTATTTTTATTTTGGGTTCGGCTTTTTTAATTTTTCGGATTTGGGGAGAAATTAAAACTTATCAGGAAGCTAAAAATATTTTAGAAATTAAATTTTTAAAATTAACTCGTTTTGTTTTTTCTAAATCAATAATGGCTATAGTTTTAATTGGCGTTGGTTTTTATTTAGTATCATTTAATCCTCAAAATGGCTTTATTTCTCAAAATTATTTTAAAAATTTATGGGATAATTTTAGTTTAATTTATCAAAAAATTTATCCAGAAATAAATTTAAATAATTCTTTTTATGATTTTAGTTATAGCTTGGTTAATTATAAATTGCAATCCAATAAAGATTTTCAAAATTTATTACCAGACGAAAAAGAAAAAATTTTAAAGGAATCAACAGATAAAACTAATGAAAATATTTTAAAAATTTTAGGGCAATCTGATATTAATTTTAATCAAAAATTTAGCAAATTAATTTATTTAACTTTATCTAAAAAATTAAATAATTTATATGATTTATACGGTATTTATTTTTTAACTTTATGGGGCGTATTGTTATTTGTAATTTGGCTTGGAATAATTTTTATTTTCAAGTTTATTTTTAACATTGTACTTTTTATTGTTTTTGAAATTTTATTAAGCTTGGGTGTTTTAAAAATTTTAGGCGAAACCAGAACCAAAGAAGTTTTGAGATTTTAGTTTTTAATGTTATCATTTTTAAATGATTAAACTTTCCCGTTCTAAAATTGATTTATATTTGGAATGTCCACGTTGTTTTTGGTTGGAAATGAAAAAAGGAATTCGGCGGCCGCAACCTGCACCTTATACCATTAATAGCGCAATTGATTTTTTGTTAAAAAAAGAATTTGATGTTTATCGCCAAAAAGGCCAGCCGCATCCAATTATGAAAAAATTTAATATTAATGCTTTGCCTTATAACCACAAAAGCATAACTGAGTGGCAAAACACTTTTTCTGGAATTAAATTTTATCACCAGCCAACAGATTTTTTGGTTTTCGGCGGAATAGATGATGTTTGGATAAATCCTAAAGGAGAATTAATTATTGTTGATTATAAAGCTACTGGAGCCAACCAACATAAAATTTATGATTCTTATCAAAGACAAATGGAAATTTATCAGTGGCTTTTTTTACAAAATAATTTTTCAGTTTCAAAAACCGGATATTTTGTTTTTGCCCGGGTAAATAAAGCTAATGGTTTTGAGTCTGATTCTCCAGTTTTATCCTTTGATTTATTTATTGAAGGTTATGACGGCGATGTTTCTTGGGTAGAAAATGCTATTTTTGGAGCCAAAGAAGTTTTAGAATTAAAAAATCCACCAGAACCAAATCCACAATGTGAATATTGTACTTACTGTCAAAAAATTTTAAATGTCTAATGTGTTTTCAAAAATATTTCATTGGACAATACATAGTAAAAATAAAATGCAATTTTACCGTTTGTCTGAGCAAAGAGTTAGGCGAGTTTTAAATGCTCCTTATCGTATTGAACAAGGTATTGCCCCGCGTACTTTAGCTTATATGCAACCGGTTTCGGTTAAAATTAAAAATAAACGTAAAACTTGGTCTTCGGAAATTTGGGTTATGATTCAAGAAATTAAAAAAAATAAATCTAAAATTATTAAAATAATTTCAACTTGGCGTTACCCGGGCATAACTAAATCAAAAGACGACAAAACTTTGGAAATTTTAAAAAAAGAATATGAAGAATACGCTCAATTATCAAAGAAATAATTTATTGATATTTATTGATTTGGCGGTGGGGTTTTGGGTCCAATAATATAAGGCTCTGCAGTTGGTCCTTTAAAATTAGAAGAAGTTGTTGGATTTTTAGTTTCGTTATTATTTTGGCTTTTTATTTTATTAAGATTTAAATTATCATATTTTTCTATAATAATTTTTTCTTCGTCATTTATAGGAGTAGTTGGAGCAATTGCTGTTTTTTTAAATTTTATTAAATAAAAAATTAAACTTGAAATTAAAATTAAAATTATTATGCTTATTAAAATTTTAATATTTTTTATCATTTTATTAATCTGCGCGCCCGAGCCGATTTGAACGGCTGACCTCTTCCTCCGCAGGGAAGCGCTCTATCCACTGAGCTACGGGCGCATTTTTATTATTATATTAAAATCTTAAAATTTTTTGAAGGGAATCAATAAAATGTTCTTCGTATTCTATTTCTGGAATATTTTTTTGGGCAAAAATATTTTTAATATCTTCAATTAAAGAATCGGGCGCAAGAATTGTTGTGTTAAATTTAAATTTATTTTTAAAATTAATTTTAATTATGGTTAAATCGGGCATAATACTAGGCGCAAGACTAAAGTTGGAAATATTATTAAATTCATAAAAATTATGTTCGCCAGCATAAAGGCCGTCATTAGTAATTTTAAAATTTAAAATTTTTGGATTAAAGCCTGCCCAAATTAATATTAATACTTCAGCAATAATAACAAAAATTCCAAATAAAAAATTTTTTTGTAAAATTGAAAAAATAAGCAAAAGAACAGCAATTAAAATTGTCATCCAAAACCAAAAAATGCTTTTGGGATAATGTTCATATTCTGGAGCTTGCCATTGAATTTCGTCCATAAATTTAATTATATCTTTAAGCTTTAGAAATAGCAAGCGCGATTATTTTTTTTACTCCAGCTGATTTTAAAACTTTTACCGCTTCATAAATAGTTGCTCCAGTGGTAACTACATCATCAATTAAAAAAATATTTTTGCCTTTTAATAGTTCTTGATTTTTAATTTGAAAACAATTTAAAGCATTTAATTTTCTTTGATTTAAATCTTTAATTTCGCTTTGCGGCTTAGAATTTTTAATTCTAAAAAGCAAATCGGTTTTTAAAGGTATTTTAAAAAAATCAGCAAAACTTTTAGCAATTAACTCGGATTGATTAAATCCTCTGGTTTTTAAACGTTGTTTAGATAAAGGAATCGGAATGACTATAAAATTTTGCATATTTAAAAAATTATATTTTAAAATTTGATTAAAATATTGAATTAATAAATTAGCTAATGGTTTTGCTGCGCAAGAAGCAAATTTAAATTTTAACAAATGAATAGCGTTTTCAATCGTGGGATTATAATTTGTTGCCGCGGCCAAAATAAAATTTTCTTTAGGATGACATATTTTTTTAAAATTATAAATTCGGGCTCCGCAAGTTGGACAAAATAAATGATTATAGATTTTTATTTTTTGCAAACAGGTATTGCAAAAATTTGAATCATCTTTTACTAAATTTAAACAACCCGGGCATCTTTTGGGAAATAAAATATCAATAATAAACTCAAACATTTTTTTAATTTTAACACATAATTTTTTTTATTTAAAAATATTTTTAGGCGCGGTTAAATTTGATTTTTTTTATTTTTTGTTATAATCTTTTGTTATGCTAACTGATTCAAAATTAAATCCTTTAATGCAGGCCATTAGACAAGATTTATCAAAAAATAGGCTTTACGAAGGAGATGTAATCGAAGCTGTTTTTGTTAAAAAAACAGCTAAAGGCGCGTTTTTTGATTTAAAAAAATTTGGCACCGGAATTGTTTATGGTTTAGAGCTTTTAAATGCCCGGGATGTTGTTCGAAAATTAAATCCGGGAGATAAAATTTTGGCTAAAGTATTAGTTTTAGAAAACGAAGATGGCTATGTGGAATTATCTTTAACTGAAGCTGGTAAACAAAAAAATTGGCAAAAAATTAAAGAATTAGAAGAATCAGGAGAAGTTATACCAATGAAAATTATTGGCGCAAATAGCGGAGGTTTAATTGGAGAAATTTTTGAAATTAAAGCTTTTTTGCCGGTTTCTAAACTTTCAGAAAAAAATATTCCTAAAGAAACTGACCGTCAAAAAATGATTGAAGAGTTAAAAAAATTTATTGGTCAGGAATTAAATGTTAAAATTGCCTTAGCTAATCCTCGAAATAATAAATTAATTGTTTCAGAAAGAGAAACTGTTTCAGCTAATGTTTTAGAATTATTAGAACAATACAAGCCCGGCCAAATTGTAGAAGCAGTTGTTTCAGGAATGGCCAGTTTTGGAGTTTTTGTTAAATTAGTTGATAATCCCCAGGTGGAAGGCGTGGTTTATTTATCAGAATTAGATTATAAAATTATAGATAATCCTAAAGATATTTTAAATTTAAATGATATTATCAAAGTTAAAATTTTAGATATTAAAGATGGCAAATTAATTCTTTCAGCTAAAGCAGCTAAAGAAGATCCTTGGCAAAAAGTTGAAGAAAATTATAAGGTTGGAAACGAGGTTTATGGAACAGTTTATAAATTCACACCATTTGGAGCAATTATTAATTTAAATGATTTGCAAGGCGTGGTGCATATTACTGATTTTGGCAGCGTAGAAGAAATGCAAAAAGAATTAACTTTAGGAGAAAAATATAATTTTATGGTTCATCAAATTAAGCCGGAAGAAAGAAGATTAATTTTAAAACTTAAAAAATAATTTTATCATCTAACCAGCTAGGCGAACAACCATTTTAGGTGGTAGAAGCTTAAGTGTTATCCACTTTAACTAACAAAAGCCTTTTTTATTTTATAATATAAAAGTAAATTTCGTATACCGCTGCCATTAAAAAAACAAATTCTAAAATTTTAATAAATATTTGAATTATCCAATTTAAATTTAAAATTTTTCTTTCTAAAATTAAAATAAAAAAATATTGTAAAGACAAAAACAATCCGCCGGTTAAACTAATAGTTTTTAAAAAGTTTTGCAAACCAAAAGAAAAAAGAATAATTGGCAAAAAAACAACTATTAAATTATTGGTTTTAGAAGAAAAAAATAAAGACAAAGAATTTTTAATTTCTAGTCCAATTGGCAAATAAGAGGTCCAAATGGCAAAAATTCCAAGTAAAGCCAAAAGCGCTAATTTTAAATAGGGCCAGTTTAATCCGGAAATAGCATCTTCGGAAATAAAAACTGAAGATTTTAAAATTCCTAAAATAAATAACAAATAAAGCAAAATAACAATTAAAGTTCCGAAAATAAATATTTTTAAATTTAATTTTTTAAAATTATTTTGTTGAAGCATTGGAAAAACAGCTGTCCAGCCAGCTAAAGAAAATAAAATTGGCCCAAAAGGCAAAAATATTTGTTTGAAATTAAAATTTGGATAAGAAAAATTTAAACTCCAGCCATTATTTAAAAAAACAAATAAAATAATTAAAACAATAAAAAAAGCTCCTAAGGTTTCGTAGCGATTAAAAAATTTAGCAAAAATTAAAGAAATGGATGAAATTAACCAAAAAATTAAAACTGCTAAGTTAAAACTTAAAGCTGGAAAAATAATATTTAAAAATTTTCCGCCTAAAATTAAATAAATTAAAAGAGTTAAAATTAATCCAAAAATTATTGAAATAAAAGCTAAGGGATAAAATTTTAAATTTAAATTTTCTTTAATAATTTCTAATAATCCGCCTTGAGTTTTTGTGTTTAGTATGACTTGAGCATAAAAATAATGAACAAAAACAATAAAAATTCCAAAAAATAAAAAATATGTTAAATTAGTTATCCAGCCAGCAGTATAAAAAATATAAGGCAAGCTAAAAATTCCAGCGCCAATAGTAGTTGCAATTAAAATTATAGCTGGCATAAAGCTTTTTAAATAAAAATATTATTTATTTTAAACGACTTCAAAAACTTTATCTCCTTCTCTTACTTTTTCATTAACCTTAATGCCAACTTCCTGATTTTTTAGCGCTTCGGAAAGTTCTTTATGATCAAATTGAATTGAGGAAATTACTTGATCAAAATTAGTTGTGCTTCCTTTAAATTTTATTTTTGTTCCAATTGGCACGGTTTTATAAAATTTTACAATTGCTACATTAATTTTAGAGTAATAATGAGTTACTTCACCAATTGGATTTTCTTTTGTTGCTTCTGTCATTTTAATTTAATATAATTTCGACCTTTAAATTTTTAGAAATTATAAATGTTTAGGAGATATAATAATGATTTTTATTTATTTTTATGATTTCTAAAAGGCGATCTACTAAATCTTTTGGGTTTGGAGAAAAAATAATTTTATCTTTCATTTCTTCAGCGCGATGCGATCGTTCAATTAAAAGTTTTAAAGTTTCATCTGTTTCCCAATCTCCTTCTAAAATGCCAATTGGTTTTTTGTCTTCAAAAGCAATAGTAAATTCATTAATTGTGCCCATTCTGCCCGGGCCAACAATAATTGCATCTGCTGCCCGGGTTAAAATTAAGTTTCTTCCAGAATAATCAAAGCCAGTATAAACAATTAAATCATGATAATCTAATGGTAATTTAAAACGTTCAACATGATCTTTTTCGCTTACTGCTGGCGAAAAACCAATAACAATTCCGCCTTCTTCTTTAGCTCCTTTAGCCGCCCAAAAAGGAAATCCAGTTGTTGCGCCTTCAACTAAAATACAATCTTGCCGCGCAATTTCTCTTCCTATTTCTTCGGCTAATTTTAAAACATCAGAAGTAAAGTGACCGGTTTCAGCTGCGCCAGAAACACAAATTTTATATTTTGGTGAATAAAAGTTCATCATAAATTTATTATAGCACAAACGAATCTTTAAATGAAGGCACAATGGCATCAACAGCTAATTCATCTTTTATTTTTTGAGCTAAAACTTGACTGGAATTTTCTTCACCCTGAACAACAAATATTTTTTTTAAGCTTAAACGTATTGGCCGAATCCATTCGATAATTTGATTTTGATCAGCATGTGCTGAGTAATTTTCAATTTGTTTAATTTTGCAATTTACTTCAACTTCTTCTCCAAAAATTTTTACTTTTTTGGCGCCATCTAAAATTTGCCGTCCCAAAGAACCTTCAGCTTGATAACCAATAAATAAAAGCATGCTTTTCGGATCAGGCAAATATCTAATAGCATGATGCAAGATTCTCCCGCCATGCATCATTCCTGAGCCAGCAATAATAATTTTTGGAGGAGGAACGTCATTAATTTGTTTAGACTCTTCAGTAGTTAGGGCGGTATTTAATTTTGGAAAATTTAAAATATCATCTCCAGATTGAATTTGTTGTTTAATTTGATCATTAAAATATTTTTTATATTTTGAATAAACTGAAGTTAGTTTAATAGCTAAAGGGCTGTCAATAAAAACCGGAACATTTGGAATTTTGCCTTGTTCAACTAATTGATTTAAATGATATAAAAGTTCTTGAGTACGTTCCATAGCAAAAGAGGGGATTAAAAGTGTGCCTCCAGCTTTTACGGTTTCTTCAATAGCATCTTCTAATTCTTCTTGATTGTTTTGTTTTTTATGAATGCGATCGCCATAAGCTGATTCAATAGTTAAGTAATCAGCGTAATTAATTTTTTCAGTAGGTTTAATTACTGGTGCAGGATAATTGCCTAAATCTCCTGAAAAAACAATTGTTTTTTCTTCGGCTTGAATAACAATAATCGCTGAACCTAAAATATGGCCGGCATCAAAAAATTCTATTTCAAAATTATTAATTTTAAATTTTTTATGATACTCAATTTTTTTCCAAAGTTTTAAGGCCTCATTAATATCATCAGTGGTATAAAGAGGATCCCTGCCTAAATCTTTTGCATCTTCAGCTAAAATATGTTCTGAATCTAAAAGCAAAAGTTCGGCAAAATCTTTGGTTGCTGGCGTAGAATAAATTGTGCCTCGAAAACCATCGCGCCATAATTTAGGAATCCGGCCAATATGATCAATATGAGAATGAGTTACAAGCAAGGCTGTAATTTCTTTAGGATTATAAGGAAAAGGCTCAAAGTTTTCTAATTCAGCAAATTTACCAGCTTGAATTAATCCGCAATCAATTAAAATTTTTGTTTTTTGATCAGATGATTCAAGCAAATAATTTGCGCCAGTAACTTTTTTTGCTCCGCCGTAAAATGTTAATTTCATAAAAAAATTATAACAAAGATTTGATTTTTTTCAAAAAATAATTTATTTTATAAAAAGTTCTTTTACCTTAGACCCAAAAGGAGAAAAGAATGTCGCCCAATCAGAAGAAAGAGATGATGAGGTTCAGGAAGCAGTGGCGGTTGATTCCTCGCGAGCTTCGCGAGGAAATAAAAGGGAGCGGCTGGCATCCCCGCGAAAAGCGGGGACAGACCCGCCCTAATGGCAATGGCCGCAGCAAAGGCCGCGGATAGTAATTATTTGCCCGCCAAAAGGCGGGCTTTTTTATTTTTAAATTTTTAAATTAAAATTGTTATAATTAAAAAATGATTAAAAGAAAAATCTTTTATATTTTTTTATTAATTATAATTTTTTTCTCGGGAGTATTTTTCGGGAAAAATTTTTTTAATAAACAATATTTTTTTAAATCAAGTTTTCAAAATAAAACTCAAAATAATTTTAATCAAAATTTTAAAAATAATTTAAATATTAATCAGGAATTTGATTTTAAAAATAAAGAGCCTGAAATTAATTCAGTTTACAAAGCAAGTGTTAGGCGGGTGATTGATGGCGATACCATTGAATTACAAGATGGTTCCAGGGTTCGTTATATAGGTATAAATTCTCCGGAATCCGGTGAGCCATTTTTTTCTGAAGCTAAAAAAGAAAATGAAAATTTAGTTTTAAATAAAGAAGTTAAATTGCAATTTGATATTCAAACTAAAGATAAGTATGGAAGATTTTTAGCTTATGTTTGGGTGGATAATATTTTAGTTAATAAAAAATTGGTTTTAGAAGGGCTGGCGATTTCGGAAACTATCCAGCCCAATGTTTTATATCAAGATGAAATTTTGGCTAGTCAAAAAGAAGCGCAGGCAAATTGCAAAGGAATTTGGCAAAGCATTTGTTTTCCTAAAAAAGAATTAAGTTGCGTTAAAATTTCAAAAATTTTTGCAGATGCAGCCGGAGATGATAATAAAAATAAAAATGGCGAATGGATTGAATTAAAAAATGATTGTTTAACCGATATGAATTTAAACAATTGGTTTTTAAAAGATTCTTCAGCTAACAATAAATACATTTTTAAAAATTTTGTTTTAAAAAGCGGAAGTTTGGTTAAAATTTATTCTGGTTGTGGAATTGATACGTTTTCCGAGCTTTTTTGGCAATGCCCAGAAGGCAAGTATGCTATTTGGAATAATTCTGGAGATCATGCTTTTTTATATGATAATTTTGGTAATTTAGTAAACGAATATGAATATTAATAAAAAAATAATAAATAAAAAAATTTTAGAATTTATTATTTTAATTTTGCTTTTAAGTTATTATGGTTTTTTTCTGGCTAATAAAATTGATTTAACTACTGCGGATTTAGGACGGCATTTAAAAAACGGCGCACTGGCAATTAATTTTATTTTCAATAATCCTTTTGAATTTAATAAACTTCTTAAAACGAATTTTTATTCTTATACTTATTCGGATTATTTTTTTATTAATCATCACTGGGTTAGCGGAGTAATTTTTTATTTAATTGAAAAATCATTTGGATTTAAAGGTTTATCTTGGTTTTATATTATTTTAAGTTTGGTAATTTTTGTTTTGTTTTTTAAATTAGCTCAAAAAAATTCAAATTTTATAACTGCGGCTTTAATTTCATTATTATTAATCCCTTTAATTGCTGAAAGAAAAGAAATTAGGCCAGAAATTTTTAGTTATTTTTTTATGGCATTATTTTTTTGGATTCTTTGGCATTATTCTAAAAATTTAATTTCAAGTAAATGGTTATTTATTTTGCCCTTAACAGGAATTATTTGGGCAAATTTTCATATTTATTTTATTTTTGGCTTGTTTTTAATTGGAGTTTTTTTATTAGAAGAAATTTTTATTTTAAAGTTAAAAAATAAAAACAAAATAAAAAATTTATCTTTAACATTTATTTTTACAGCTTTAAGTTTTTTAATTCAGCCCAATGGTTTAAAAGGAGCGCTTTATCCTTTAAATATTTTTAAAGAATATGGCTATCGCATTGTAGAAAATCAACCTATTTGGTTTTTAAAAAAAATTGGAATTATTAATTCTAATATTTTGCTTTTTGAGCTTGTGTTTTTATTAATGATTTTTAGTTTTATTTTATTATTAATTTTAAATCGCAAAAATTTTTCTTTTTCTTTATTTTTAATTGGAATGACTTTTGGCGTTATGGCATTTTTGGCCTTAAGAAATTTTACTCTTTTTGGATTTTTTGTGTTGGTGGTTTTGGCTTATAATTTTGATAAAATTTTTAAACAAATTAATTTTTCTTTTGAATTTAATAAATTTAGTAAAACGTTTATTTTAATTTTAGCATTAGTGATTATTGATTTTACTATTTTTAATAGCCGCTATGAAATATTTAATAAAAATAAAGGCATAGGATTAGCTTTTGAAAATAATGCTTCTATAGAATTTTTTAAAAATCAAAATATTCAAGGGCCAATTTTTAATAATTATGACATTGGCAGTTATTTGGTTTATTATCTTTTTCCGCAGGAAAAAGTTTTTGTTGATAACCGACCAGAAGCATATCCGGCGTCTTTTTTTCAAAAAATTTATATTCCTATGCAAGAAAATGAAAATGTTTGGAAAAAACAGGATGAAAAATATAATTTTAATGTAATTTTCTTTTCTTATCGTGATTATACCCCTTGGAGTCAGGAATTTTTAATTAACCGGATAAAAGATTCAAATTGGGCTCCGGTTTTTGCTGATAAGTATGTAATTATTTTTCTTAAACGTAATAATTTAAACAAAGATATTATTCAAAAATACGAAATCCCAAAAGATTTTTTTAAAATAACAGTATCAAAATAGGGGATTGATTTTGTGTATTTACCAAATAAAACCAAACAAAGATGAATTAAAATGATTTTAAAATTTATGAAAAATTATAAATTTATTTTTGGAAAATTAGAAATTCTTATTTTAATAAAATATAAATTTGTAAAATAAGTTTGTAAGTTTAATTTTTAAATTTTGCTCCATCTATTGAACAAAATCCGAACTTATTTTAAGAAAAATCCCGACGCCGAATTCTAAAAATTTACGCTCGGGCGGGGCGGGAATTCCTTTTTTCCAAACCCCTTTTCCTTCCCGCCCCGCTCTCGTGTTCGCCGCCGCTAAAATTCTTTTTTCGCTTCGAAAAAAGCACTGCTCTTTTTAAACATAAATGAGTATTTTAAACGAAATTTCATTTAAATTAAGCCGAATATGAATCCGGCCACTGTTGAGTAAATAATTACTAATGAAACATAAACAGCGGTTTTGCCATTCCCCAAAATCTTTCTTACAACCAGCA
>JBMFRD010000008.1:0-17385 GCA_049968295.1 Minisyncoccia bacterium | reverse complement strand
CAAAACGTAAAAGAATAATTTTGAATTAAGAATTATGAATTAAGAATTAGGAATTTTGAATTTAATTAATGCTAAGGTAAGATTGCCACATCGCTCACTACGTTCGCTCATCGCAATGACAATTTATTTTGTCATCGCGAGCCCCAACGAAGTTGGGGCGTGGCGATCTTACAATAGCGTTATTTTATTATAATAATTAACGTCAATGTAAGATTGCTTCGCCTTCGGCTCGCAATGACGGATGGTGACGTAAGATTGCTTCATTATTTGCTTTGCTTACTTCTCGCAATGACAAGAACGGGCGTTATTGCGAGTCTCGCGTCAGCGAGGTGCGGCGATCTTTTTTCTTCTCGTCATCGCGAGCCCCAACGAAGTTGGGGCGTGGCGATCTTACAATAGTGTTGTTTATAAAAAAACCAATTCTAATTTTTATTTTTTTGATTTTTTTTAAAAATTTGCTAACTTATTAATATGAAGTTTTTTGATGAAAATTTTAATTTAACTCAATTAGAAGAAAAAGTTTTAAATTTTTGGAAAAAAAATAATATTTTTGAAAAAAGCTTAAAATTAAGAGCAAAACAAAAAGCGCCCCGATTTGTTTTTTATGAAGGTCCGCCAACTGCTAATGGCCGGCCCGGAATTCATCATGTTTTAGCTCGTTCTTTTAAAGACATTATTTTACGTTATAAAACCATGCAAGGTTATTTTGTGCCGCGCCGCGCTGGTTGGGATACGCATGGCTTGCCAGTAGAATTAGAAGTAGAAAAAAAATTAGGTTTTAATTCTAAAACTGAAATTGAAAAATTTGGAATTGCAAAATTTAATCAAAAATGTAAAGAATCAGTTTGGCAATATAAAAAAGAATGGGAAGAGCTAACTGAACGAATGGGTTTTTGGCTGGATTTTAAAAATGCTTACATTACTTATGAAAATTCTTATATTGAATCTTTGTGGTGGATTATTAAAAAATTTTGGGAAAAAGGATTATTGTACGAAGGGCACAAAGTTGCGCCGTGGTGCAGTCGGTGTGGGACAACTTTATCTTCGCATGAACTTGGCCAGCCCGATGCTTATAAAACCATAACTGATAATTCGGTTTTTATTCGTTTTAAAATTATTTCCCAAAATCAGGATTTTAAAAATTCAGCAATTTTATCCTGGACAACAACTCCTTGGACCTTGCCGGGTAATGTGGCTTTAGCTGTTAATCCTCATCATACTTTTGTAAAAATTAAAGATCCTTATTTAGAAAATCGCTTTTTGATTTTAGAAGAACAAAGTTTTAAACGTTTAGTTTTAAATGATCAAATTTTTCCAAAAGATTTTAAATCCGAAAAAATTATTAAAAAATTTAAAGCCAAAGATTTATTAGGTTTAAGTTATGAGCCGCTTTTTAAAGTAAATTTTTTACAAACTGAAAATTCTTATAAAGTTTATCCAGCAGATTTTGTTGGAACCGAAGAAGGAACTGGAATAGTGCATACTGCCGTAATGTATGGCGAAGAAGATTATGAGTTGGGAAAAAAAGTTGGGTTGCCAACCAAGCATACTGTTTTGGAAAATGGACAATTTGTAAACGAAATAGAAGCAGTTGGCGGATTATTTGTGATTTCAAATAAAACTAAAAATTTAGAAACTGAAAATAAAATTTTTGATTATTTAGAAAAAAAGGAATTATTATTTAAAATTTTGCCATACGAGCATGAATATCCGCATTGCTGGCGATGCAAAACTCCAATTTTATATTATGCTCGAAATTCGTGGTTTGTTAATGTTAATAAAGTTAGGGATAAATTAATTGCCAATAATAAAAAAATAAATTGGATTCCAGCGCATATTAAAGCTGGCCGTTTTGGTCAGTGGTTAAAAGAAAAAAAAGACTGGAATTTTTCGCGGGAAAGATATTGGGGCACTCCTTTGCCAGTTTGGAAATGCAATAATTGCGGCAATCAAAAAGTAATTTCAAGCATTAAAGAACTAACTGATTTATTTGAAAAATCAAATAATACTTATTTTATAATGCGGCATGGTCAGTCGCAAACTCAAATTAAAAATATTATTGATTGCGGCGCAGGCAATTATAAATTAACAACTTTAGGCCAAGATATGGTTTTGCGTCAAGCAAAAAAATTATTGTCTAAAAAAATAGATTTAATTTTTTCATCTGATATTTTACGGGCTAAGGAAACAGCTGAAATTGTTTCAAAAGTTTTAGGCAAAGAAGTTATTTTTGATCAAAGATTAAGAGAAACAAATTTTGGAGAATTTTGCGGCAAGCCAGTTGAGTTATATAAAAAAGCTTTTCTAACTTATGAATCTCGATTTGAATTAAAACCAACTAATGGCGAATCTTTGCGCGATACCAGAAAAAGGGTTTGGGAATTTTTATTAGAGTTAGAAAATAAATATAAAAATAAAAAAATATTAATTATTAGTCATGAATATCCTATTTGGATGATATTTCAATCAGCTTTAGGTTGGAGCGAAAAACAAGCTATTTTAGAAAAAGAAAAAAAAGAACCTGATTTTATTAAAACCGCAGAAGTTAAAGAATTAAAAATTTTACCTGGGCCAAGAAATGAGCTTGGTGAGTTTGATTTGCATCGGCCTTATATTGATGAAATTCAGTTTAATTGCGATAAATGCCAAGGCAAAATGCAAAGAGTTAAAGAGGTGGTTGACGTTTGGTTTGATTCCGGAGCAATGCCTTATGCGCAAAGTCATTGGCCATTTGAAAAAGGGCATAAATATTTGGCTAATAAAAAAGTCCCTTTAGGTATTGATTATCCAGCTGATTATATTTCTGAAGCAGTTGATCAAACTCGCGGTTGGTTTTACACCTTACTTGCGGTTTCAACTCTTTTAGGCTTTGAACCTGCTTATAAAAATGTTGTTTGTTTAGGATTGGTTTTGGATAAATATGGCAAAAAAATGTCAAAATCAATTGGCAATGTTGTTAATCCATGGGAAATGATTGAAAAATATGGCATTGACGCGGTGCGTTGGTATCTATATTCTGCCACTCCAGCTGGTGAGCCTAAAAATTTTGATCCAGATGAAATTTTAAAAACTTTGCGTCAAGTGCATTTAATTGCTTATAACTCTTTTATTTTTTATAAAACTTATGCTGTAAATAAAAAAATTTTAGCTCCTAAAAAATTACACATTTTAGATAAATGGATTTTAAATGTTTTAAATAAAACTATTTTAAAAACTACTGAAAGTTTAAATAATTATGATATTCGGGAAGCGGCTTTAAGTATTGAAAATTTAATTGATAATTTATCTCGTTGGTATATTCGTCGTTCTAGAAGAAGATTTCAAAAGCCGGAAGATAAATTAGATTTCAAAGCAGCTAATTGGACTTTGGGTTGGGTTTTAAACAACTTATCTAAATTAATGGCTCCATTTTCTCCATTTTTTTCTGAAGCTTTATATAATGAAACAAAAATTTTTGATAAAAACCAGTTTGAATCAGTGCATTTAACTTTTTGGCCAAAAGCTCAAAAAATAGATAAAAAATTGCTTGAAGATATGGAATTAATTAGAAGTTTAGCCGCTGGAGCTTTAAAACAAAGAGCTGAAGCTCAAATTAAAGTTCGGCAGCCGCTTTTAGAATTAATTTTAAACAAAAAATATAAAAATATTTTAAAAAACAAAAAAGAATTACTTGATATTTTAAAAGATGAAGCTAATGTTAAAAACATAATTTTTGATTTTAAACAAAAAGAAAATTTAAAATTAAATACAGTTATTACGCCCGAACTTTATGCCGAAGGAATTTTAAGAGATTTAATTAGATTAGTTCAAGATTTAAGAAATAAAGCTAATTTAAAGCCGGTTAATAAAATTAATTTATTTATTGAAACCAGCGAAGAAATTAAGGATATTATTTTAAAAAACAAAAAAGATTTTTGCTTTGAGGTTGATTGCAAAAAAATTGAATTTAAAAAAACAGATAAATTTATTGTTGAAACCAAAACTCAACTTAATCAAGCTGATATTTGGATTGGGATTCAAAAATAAATTATTAATTTTAAAAAATTAAATTTTAACTTCCTTTTTTTAAAATTTAATTTTAAAAATATTTTTATATGACTAATAAAAAAATAAAAATAAAAGAAAGTGAAGTTTTAGATTATGAATCAGATGCTTCATTAATTCAAAAATATTTAAATGGCAATGAAGAGTCTTTGAAAGAATTAATTAATCGTTATTTAAAAGTAATTTATAATTTTAATTATCAATATGTTTTAAATTCAGCTGAAGCTGAAGATCTTACTCAGGAAACTTTTTTAAAAATTTGGAAAAATTTAAAAAAATTTGATCAAAGCAAAAATTTTAAAACTTGGATTTTAACTATTGCTAAAAATACCTGCTTTGATTTTTTAAGAAAAAAGAATCCGCAAATTTTAGATTTTGAAAATGAGGAAATTAAAAATTTTTTAGAAAATATTCCATCAGAAGATAAGCCTATTCAAATTAAAATTGATAATGAAATTTTAATTCAAAAAGTTTATAAAAATTTAGAGATTTTACCAGTAAAGTATAAAACTGTTATTTTGATGCATTATATTGAAGATTTAAGTTTGAATGAAATTGCTGAAATTTTAGATGAACCATTAAATACCATAAAAAGCAGATTAAGAAGAGGAATTTTATATTTAAAAAATAAAATAAATTAAATAATGCACCTTTAATCTTTAATTAAACGTATATATATTAAAGGGCAAAGATTAAAGGTCGTTTAAAAAATAAATAAAATGAAAAAAAATAAATTTTTAATTTTAGGCATAAGTTTTTTAATTTTTTCTGCTTTAGGATTTTTAAATTTAGCTGAAGCGCAAGGTTTTGGCGGAGGAATGTCTTTGGGAATGGGGATTGTAAATAATAATGATTTTACTTCGTTCATGCAGCAGAAATTTGAATTATGGTCTAAAATTTTAAATATTCCAGTTGATCAAGTAAAACAGTATTGGGCTGAAGGAAAAAATTTAAATGATATGATTAAAGATTTAAATTTAAATTTAACTGATGTTTCAAATCGAATGAATCAAATTCGGCTTGAAAATTGGCGTCACAACCTTCAAAAATTAGTAGATAGTGGTATAATTACTCAAGATCAAATGAATTCCAGGTTGCAATTTATACAAAATAATTTATCTAAAAATTTGGGCAGGCATTTTGGATTTAGATTTAAAAGATAATTAGTATGGAAGATAAATTAAAACATCTGTTAAAAAATAAAAGATTAGCCGATCCGTCGGCTGATCTTTTATATAAAATTATTGATAAAATAAATTTTGAAAAAGAATTAAATTCGATTAAAAAATCATTTTTTTTATCAGTTTTTTTATTTTTAAGTTCAACACTAATTTTAATTGTTGGTTTGGATTTATTAATAAACAAGATTAAAAATTCAGGTTTTATTTATTTTTTGCAAACTTTATTTTTGGATTATAAAACAATTTTTAATTTTTGGGGAGATTATTTAATGGCTTTTTTGGAGTTTTTGCCATTATTTGAAATTATTTTAATAATTTTAGGAATTATTATTTTGTTTTTTGATTTAGAAATATTTTTAAGCAAAAAAAAGTCGTTTTTTAAATTTTTAAAACATTCTATTTAAGATGGTTAATGAAAAAGAAAATAAAAAAGGAATAAAAGAAAAAATTTTGGGATGTTTGCATCATAAATTTTCTCAAAAAATAGTTTTAGTTTTAATTATAATTGTTATTTTAGGATTTGCTTTTTTATTAGGAGTAAAAGTTGGAGAAATAAAGGCTTCTTATTCTTATAATTGGTTATCTAATTATCATCGTAATTTTGCTGGTCCTAATACAGGCTTTTTTAGAGGCGGACCAATGATGTTTGGGCCTAAATTTTTTGAATCGCATGGTAATTTTGGTGAAATTATTGATATTCAAGATCAAGAGTTAGTAATTAAGGATTTAAAAAATAATATTGAAAAAGTTGTTATTATATCTCCTAATACTTTGATTAAAAAAGGATTTAATGATTTAATATTTAATAATTTAAAAATAGGCGATCAAGTTGTTATTATTGGTTCGCCTAATAATCAAGGCCAAATAGAAGCAAAATTTATTAGAGTTTTTTAAAATAAAAATATGAAAAGTTTTTTTAAAAAAGTTTTTAAAAATAAGTTTTATTTGGGGATTTTAATTTTAATTGTTTTAGGTTTAGGCTGGTGGAGTTATGCTAAATTTTTTAATAATTCTAATCAACCTAAATATATTTTAGCTGAAGTTAAAAATGGCAGGTTGGACGTTTCTGTTTCGGGCAGTGGTTTTGTTTTAGCTAAAAATCAAATTGATATTAAATCAAAAATATCCGGAGATGTAGTTGCGGTTCCAGTAAAAGAAGGCGATACAATAGCTCAAGGGCAGTTAATTTTACAGTTAGATGCAAAAGACGCTTTAAAAAACGTGCGCGATGCGGAAATTAATTTAGAAAATGCCAAATTAGCTTTGGAAAAATTAAAAACGCAATACAATCAAGCTTTGCGCGCTGATGTTTTAAATAAAAATTACGAAGACGGAATGTCAATTTTATCTGATTTATATAATAATTATTCTCAAATTTTAGACGGCTTGGATTCAATTTTATTTGGCGAAGATTTATCTGTTGGCCCAAGGCAAAGCAATATTGAATATTATTCCAGTTATGATTCAAAATTTAAAAATCTTCCCGATCAAGTTTTAAGATTATACAACGAACTTAAAAATTCTTATCAATCTGTTTTTAATGATTATAATTTAGCTCAAAGAGGAAGCGGGGATGACCGCGAAAAAGCTATTAAAGAATCTTATGATTTAATTTTAAAAACATCACAATTAATAAAAATGAGCCGGGATGCAGTTTTAAATTTAGAAAATAATCTTATTTTAAATAATGCTGTTCACAATAAAAAAGTCTTAATTGATTCACATCTTAATTCTTTAACTAATTATAATAATACCATTGATAATTATTTAAAAAATCTTTTGACAATTATTAATAATATTAATAGTTATAAAGATTCAATTTCAAATTATCCCATAGATATTAAAAATCAGGAATTAGTTGTTCGCCAAAAAGAAAATGCTTTAGCTGATGCCAAAGATAAATTAAGCGATTATTATATTCGTTCGCCGTTTAGCGGCATAGTTACAAATATTAATGTTAAAGTTGGCGATACCATTCCACCCGGAGTTGTGGCTACAGTTATTACTAAAGATAAAATTGCTGAAGTTTCTTTAAATGAAATTGATGCGGCTCAGGTTAAAGTTGGTCAAAAAGCAGTTTTAACTTTTGATGCCTTGCCAGATTTAACTTTAGAAGGAAAAATTTATGAAATTAGTTCTATTGGCACTGAATCCCAAGGCGTAGTAAGTTATAACGTTAAAATTAATTTTGAAGATAATTTTGGAGAAGTTAAAACTGGAATGAGCGTGACTGCTAAAATAATTACTAATTCAAAAGAAAATGTTTTATTAGTTCCTAATTCAGCAATAAAAACTATTGGTAATAATAAATATGTTGATCAGCCAGTTGAAAAAATTAGTTTGGATAAGGTTAAGGCATCAATCCGCGGCGGAATAGTTTTATCAAGCACTACTAGAAAAATGATTAAAACTGGATTGGCTAATGATGAATTTTCTGAAGTTATTGAGGGATTAAGTCAAGGCGATATTATTATTTTAAGAGTAATTAATTCAAATCAAAGTTCGGGATCAACTAGTCAAAATTCAAATCCTTCAAATCGTTCCGGACAAACTGGCCAATCTCAAGCGGTATTTAGATTTCCGGGAAGATAAAAATAAATATGATTGAGTGTAAAAATATTTCAAAAATTTATAAAAATGGAGACATTGAAACTATAGCTTTAAAAAATATTTCTTTAAGCATCAAAGAAGGTGAATTTGTGGCTATTATGGGTCCTTCTGGATCTGGAAAATCAACTTTAATGCATATTTTAGGTTGCTTAGATACTCCAACTTCTGGTCAATATTTTTTGGACGGAGAAGATGTTTCTAAATTAAGTGATGACAAGCTAGCTGAAATAAGAAATAAAAAAATTGGTTTTGTTTTTCAATCATTTAATTTATTGCCCAGAACAACAGTTTTGCGTAATGTTGAACTGCCTTTAATTTACGCTAATGTTGGTTCAAAGCAAAGAGAAGAAAGAGCTAAAAAAGCATTGGAGGACTCTGCTTTTCCAGATAAATTTTGGTATCATTATTCTAATCAATTATCTGGCGGAATGATGCAAAGAGTGGCTATTGCCAGATCTTTAGTTAATGATCCAAAAATTATTTTAGCTGATGAGCCAACTGGAAATTTAGATACTAAAACCGGCGAAATTGTTTTAGAAACGTTTCAAAATTTAAATCAAAAACAAGGCCGGACCATTATT
Source organism: Minisyncoccia bacterium (assembly GCA_049968295.1). GTDB lineage: Bacteria > Patescibacteriota > Minisyncoccia > UBA6257 > 2-01-FULL-56-20 > JANWZH01. The sequence continues at coordinate 8,969 of JBMFRD010000008.1, read as the reverse complement.
TTAATTACACATGAGCCATACATTGCTGAGCATGCCAACCGTATTATCCGTATTCGCGACGGCGAATTAATTGATGACGCAAAAAATCATAATCAAAGAATTATTAAAAATAAATTATGAAAACTTATGAAAACCAAAGATTTAGTTTCAGAAATATTTATTTCTTTAACCGCAAATAAAGTTCGATCCGGATTAACTATTTTAGGAATTGTTATTGGAATTGCTTCGGTTATTGCTATGGTTTCTATTGGTCAAGGCGCTTCAACGCAAATCCAGAGCAGCATTCAAAATTTAGGATCAAATTTGTTAACTATTGTTCCGGGGTCGCTTCGTCCCGGAATTGGAGTTGTTTCTTCTGGTCGGGGTAGCGCTCAGACTTTAAAAAATGAAGATTTGGATGTGGTTTTAAAAATTGATGGCGTTGAATCAGCCTCACCAGAAGTTTCAAGAAGATTTCAAATTATATCTCCTAATGGTAAAAATACCAATACAACTGTTTTTGGCGCAACTGAAAAATATGCTTATGTTCGAAATGTTACTATGAAAGATGGGAGTTTTATTTCAGAAACTCAAAATAGAAGCTTGGCAAAAGTTGCGGTTTTAGGATCGCAAATTGCCCAAGATTTATTTGGCGATGAAGACCCAATTGGAAAAACTATTCGTATTAATAAAATTAATTTTTATGTTATTGGTGTAGCTAATCCACGAGGCGGTTTGGGTGTAAATTTTGATGATGTAGTTTATGTCCCGCTTTCAACCATGCAAAAAGTTTTGGCTGGAGTTGATTATTTATCAAGTTTAGCTGTTAAAGTTCAAAGCAAAGATTTAATTCCCCAAGTTCGTGATGAAATTATTTATTCTTTATCTGTAAAGCATCGGGTTGATCCTCAAAGCCCGGATTTTACTATTGTTTCGCAACAAGATATTTTAGGAACATTAAATCAAGTAATTAATACTTTTACTATATTTTTAGCTTCAGTTGCTGGAATTTCGCTTTTAGTTGGCGGTATTGGAATTATGAATATGATGCTTACGGCTGTAACTGAACGTACTCGGGAAATTGGTTTAAGAAAAGCCATTGGCGCAAAAGAGCGCGACATTTCTTTGCAATTTTTAGTTGAATCTGTAACTTTAACTTTTATTGGCGGAATTATAGGTATTTTATTGGGCGGAGCTATTTCAATATTAATTTCTAAAATTGCCGGAATAACTACCACGGTTTCATTATTTTCAATTATGTTGTCTTTTGGGGTTTCAGCATTAGTTGGTATTGTTTTTGGTTATTATCCAGCTCGCCGCGCCTCAAAACTTAATCCTATTGAAGCTTTAAGATACGAGTAAAAAATTTAAAAATATTGTTATGGAATTATACAACTCCGCTCGAACATTTTTTGAACGAAACAACTGACTGATTGCCGCGCTTCGCACGGCTGGAACGAAACCTGAAGCTCGGCCGGGCAAAAAGCGAAGTCCCGCACCGAGCTCTGCTCTGGTGTGGGGGAAGGGGGTTGGGGTGAAGGAATTTTTGCCCGCCCTCGCTTTTCCGCCGCCGCCGAATTTCGTACCAGTAAAACTGGCGCGCCGCATTTTGATTTCGATTTATTAGTTTTACGCCTTTGCGGCAAATTCTTTTTCCAATTCTGGGACAATTTTTTGACAATCTCCTTTCAATATAAAATCCTCATTTCCAAGGTAAGAAGGCTGGCTCAAATTAATTGCAATAATTTTTCCATTTGGATTATTTTCTTTATACCAACCAAGGAAACCTCTATCATCATAGCTTAAGCCAACCGTAATCACTACATCAATATCTTTTAACCATTCTGGCTGGACATTTTCTTTCAACCAAGGACCAGTTAAATGTATTGGTTTCACGCCCGCCCGTTCTTGTAAATGGTCAACATTTTCAGTAAAAATTTGCGATTTTAATTTTTGAGCAAGTGTTCCAAGAGATTGATGAGCGGGCGTTGCGGGTTTTTCAAAAGCGGCTTTTGTAAATTCTTCCCACGAATCAATTACGTCTTGCGGATTGGCAATAGCATTTTTAAGTAAGCCGTCTACTTTTTGAGACATTTCTATTCCCAAAGATTCTTGTAATTGATCCATGCTGTGGACACCACTTGCTATTGAAATACCAGCTCCTGTATAAAATAAAACTTTTTTGTTTTTCAAAACCTCAACTAATTGAGCTATTTCCATTTCTTGCGGTTTTGGCAACATTCTTTCTCTAATTTCATTTTTTACCATTTCGGCAACTTTTTTTGGAAAACGACTTGAAATAGTACGAATCGTTTCATGGTCTTGCCTACGATAAGCTTCAAAAGTTTGTTCAACTATTTGCGAAATTTCTTTGGGGCTTAATTCTGAGTGTTTCGCTAAAATTTCGCTCATGACTTGTTTATTTGCGTCATCAGCGATAAAACTATCAATTATGTCTCTTTCAAAATCTCTGGATTGAGCAACTCGATATTTTTTGCTTTGACTTGGGTTAGGTTCTCTCATTTCCTCTCTTAGCTCTGGGACTTCACCATACCTCAAAACATAAACAACTTTTTCAGTTTCACCATACTTTCTTTTTTCTTTTGTAAATCTTTCTTTCTCTTCTTCGCTTAATTCGTCTGGCAAAGAATCAAAATATTCAACCATAAAAAACGGCTTGCCATCTTTATGACCAAGATAATAACGTCTCGTGTCAGAAGAAAAAGAAAAACTCATTTCGCCCTCTTGCTTTTTTTCTTCTTCTGGAGAAACTAACTCAGGTCCTTCAAGTAAAAGGTTTTTTGCTTTTTCTTTTTTCTCTGGATAAAACATTTTTTCGCCTTCCATAAAATTATTTCATTAAATCATCAATTGAGACTCCTAATCCTTTAGCAATTTTTGCCATATTTTAATTGTCGGATTCGGCGTTGCGCCGGATTCAATTTTAAGAATCACATTGTAAACAATATCAGCGAGTTTTGAGAGCTTGTCCTGCGAAATACCTAGTTTCTCTCTGTACTTTTTGATGTTTTTTGGAATTGTTGGTAGTTCTTTTGACTTCATGGTATAATTATACTAGTATATATAGTTAAATAAATTTTACTACTATAACTTTACTAAATAAAATTAATTTAGGCAAACAAATTTTTTCCTGATCGATTCGGCGGCGCGTTGCGCCGCAAAGTACGGCAGTACAGGGTTTCCGAGCGCCGAGCAGCTTTGATTTTATTCCGCAAAATCAATGGGCGGCTCTGCGAGCCGCCCACGAAATGGTATCAAAAAAATCAAAAAGTTTTATTCTGGTGCGGGATACCGGAATTGAACCGGTGCCTGCTCCTTGGAAGGGAGTCATTCTGCCGCTAAACTAATCCCGCTTTGTTTTTATTTTACAAATGCGGCGATGGTTTCTCCTTCATAAGTTCTTTTTCTGTTTTTACGATCCGTTTTTAATTTCACGCGGTAATTGAATTTTTTTGATAACATATTTCTTTTCCTTGCCGGTATTACGGCAATACTCATCCAAAATTTGGCCTTTTTCTTTTTTATTCTCTTTAAAATATCTTTCTCTTAATGTTTCTATATATTGATTTATGGCTTCAAAATTCATCGTATTAGAGCAAAATAGAGTTAATTTGGCGACCTTTTACTTTATTTTACTCCTAAATTCTGGTTCATTTTTATATGATTTAACCAATGAGGGCATGATGTCATTTTAGGTGATTTAATACGAAGTGTTTATTTTTTAATAAGATAATTATATAATTAATTTTAGTTAAAAAATATATGGAACAACAAATTCAACCAAAATCACAACAGCCGATTATAATCCAGAATAATAAAAAAAAGATAATTGTTACCGTTATTATTAGCGTTTTGATCACTGCTTTTGTTGTTGGCGTTGGGGTTTACTTTTTTATAAAGAAAGAAGTTGATAAAGTTGTTAAGCAACAGAATACTCAGAATTTAAATGACTCTACTCTAAATCCTACAAACAATAATGTAGTTGCAGATGGTATAAATTTGAAAGATTATTCTGTGGTAAGTTATCCATTTATTCAATCACCTGTCTACAAACAACTTAGTAAAAAATGCTTGGACGGATTTAACAATCTTTATACATTAAGAGATTTAAAAGATACACGTCTTGTAAAAAACGGTACCGAAATTGTTATCCCAAGCTTGAAATTGTTTATTCTTAATGCCGATAGCGCTCAAAAACAAACAGATAATTGGGATGATTGTTACAGCTGGAATTGGGATGTTGATATATTTTCTACTCCGACCAACGGAAAATATTTATACCTGAAAACTATAAATTTTTATTATAGTGATGCACCATACTCAGGATTGAGTGAAATATATCGACTTGATTTATCCAACTTATCGATTAAGAGATTATCTGTCTCTGATTTTTTAAGAAATGTTGATTTATATCGTGGTACCGCCAGCGATAGTTACGAAATTTTAGATGATGGAAAACGAGTGGTCAAGTGGAATATGAACGGAGTTTATATTGTGAATTTAGAAACAGATTCCAAAAGCAATCTTTATATTGCTCCGGAGAATCAATGGTTAATTTCAAATATAAAATTTGCGATGGGTCAAATTGCGCATTATGATGTAAAAATAAATGGAAATCAGGTTGTTATTGGATTATATGATAAAACCGTAACGCAAGAAGGTTACCCAATCAAAATAGATAAATATGGGAATGTTAATGTGGAATCTAACACCTTTGATTTTAATCGAGAAGTCTACGATATTAGAGAAATCTACGATATTAAACCAAAATTTATTAAAAAAGTAAGTGTGACTATTCCCAACTAAATTATCTTAACCTTTTTTTCTGCGACGTTTCAGTTTTAAATTATAACGAAATTCAGCAAATAATTTTGAAATTATAAATTTCTGGTCCGAAGCACTTCCGCCGGATGGTTTTGAAGAGAGACCTCCTACTAGCATTAGTTTTCTTTTTTTAACAAGTGATTACTATAAATAGATAGTTGGGTTATTTAAAATTTTTTAATTTTTTTTGTTGTGCGGGATACCGGAATTGAACCGGTGCCTGCTCCTTGGAAGGGAGCCATTCTGCCGCTAAACTAATCCCGCTTTGTTTTTATTTTACAAATTTTATTAAAAATAACAAGCTTTTGTTTTTTTATAATTAAATTTTTGATTATAATTTAAGTGAAATGAAAGAAGATTTATTTTTAAAAGTTAAAAATTTTCCAGAAGAGCCGGGCGTTTATTTAATGAAAAATAATCAAGGAGAAATTTTATATATTGGTAAAGCTGGAAATTTAAAGCGTCGGGTTTCAAGTTATTTTTTAAAAAGTCAGGAAGAGCGGATTGAAAAATTACTGCAAGAGGTTTCAAGTATTGAATATCAATTAACTGATACGGCTATTGAAGCTTTAATTTTAGAATCAAATTTAATTAAAAAATTTAAACCTAAATATAATATTCGGGAAAAAGACGATAAAAGTTTTTTATATGTTTTAATTACTAATGAAAAATTTCCGCGGGTTTTGTTAGTGCGGGGCAAAGATATAAATTTATATTCTGGAGATTTTTTTGGACCTTTTATTTCAGCGCAAAATATTCGAGAAGCTTTAAAAATTATTAGAAAAATTTTTCCTTATAATCTTCATCCTCAGGATAAAATTCCGCAAAAAAGACCTTGTTTTGATTATCAAATTGGACTATGCCCCGGAACTTGTATTGGCGCTATCAAAGCTAAAGATTACAAAAAAACAATTAAAAACATTAAATTATTTTTTCAGGGGCAAAAAAATAAAATTTTAAAAAATTTAGAAAAAGAAATGAAAAATTTTGCTCAAAAACTTGAATTTGAAAAAGCTGAAAAAATAAAAAAACAAATTTTTGCCTTAAAACATATTAAAGACATAGCTTTAATTAAAGAAGGCGAGGTTTTAGAAGAAAATAAAAATTTTAGAATTGAAGGTTATGATATTTCAAATATTTCTGGAAAATTTGCTGTTGGATCAATGGTGGTTTTTTTAAATAATAAGCCTCAAAAATCAGAATATAAAAAATTTAAAATTAAAACTGTAAATCAAATTAATGACTTTCAAATGTTAGCCGAAGTTTTAAAAAGAAGATTTAGTCATTTGGAATGGCCAAAGCCGGATTTAATTTTAATTGATGGCGGTTTAGGACAGGTAGCTATTGCCAAAAAAATTTTAAAAAGTTTTAATTTAAATATACCAGTCATTGGAATTGCTAAAGGGCCAAAAAGAAATAAAAATGAATTTATTGGAAATGATTATGGAGTCAATAAAAATGTTTTAATTCAAATAAGAGATGAAGCCCATCGTTTTGCTCTTCAATATCATCGTAAATTAAGAAATAAAATTAAATAAAGCTATGAAAAAAATTTTTAATATTATTTTTACAATTTTAACTTTAGTTATTATTTTAGGCGGTGCAACTTATTTTTTAGAAAATAATAAATTTAAAATTAGTTTTCCTGAAATTAAAGTTGAAAATCTAAATCAAGCAGTTGTAGATTTAAAAAAAGAAGTTTTAAGTCCGCCGCCGCTTAATAATAATTTATTAAAAAATGATTCAACCCAAAATGATTTTTTATTAACTAATGCTGGTATTTTAAAATGGACAAATTTTTACAGGAATCAAAATAATTTATCAGATTTAAAACAAAATAATTTATTAGATCAAGTCGCAACCTTGCGCGCTAAAGATATGTTTGAAAAACAATATTTTGCTCATTATTCTAATCAAGGCATTGGCGCTCCACAAGTTGCAGAGCAAATTGGCTATGAATATATTGCTATTGGCGAAAATATTGCTTTAGGGAATTTTCGAGATGATAAAGATTTAGTTACTGCTTGGATGAATAGTCCGAGTCATCGCGAAAATATTTTAAATTCAAAATATACTGAAATTGGCATTGCGGTAATGAATGGCGTTTTTAAAGACGGGGAAATGGATGAACCAAAAAAAGTTTGGATTGCGGTTCAAATTTTTGGAAAACCTATGAGTTTTTGCCAAAAACCAGATGAAAATTTAAAATTAAAAATAGAATCATTAAAAAAAGAAACTCAGGATTTAGAAGCAGAAGCTAAAATAGAATATGATTATTTAAGTCAAAACAATATTTTACATAGTCGCGAAGAAATAATTGATTATAATAAAAAAGTTTGGGCTTATAATGATTTAATAAATAAAATTAAATTCAAATTAGCTGAGCTTAATTCTTTAATTGGAAAATATAATTTGCAAGTTGAAATGTTTAATCAATGTATTAGTTTATAAAATGAAAGAAAAAATAATAAATAAAAATCAATTAGAGCATAAAGAAATTAAAAGAAAAAGTTATAAAGAAATTATTAAAAATCTTTATAATTTGTTTATTCCTAATTTGAACCCCAATCATCCAAGAAACAGGGAATTATTAATTAATTTAAAAACAAAAGATTCTTTTACGGTTAATTTTTTAGCGTATAAACTTGGAATTTCAGAAGATGATGTTATTGAATTATTTGAAAATATTCCGGGTTGCGAAATTGAGCAAAAAGAAAACAAGCCAGCAGTTATCATTTTTGTTTCTTTTGATGATTTTGAAAAATTTATTCAAAAAGAATATGAGCGATTATATGTTGCATCTTCTAGTCCACCAAAATTAATTTTAAAAAATAAAACTCATCCTGCTATTTTAAAAGAAAATTTAGAAACTAAAATCAATCCAGCTATTTTAAAAAAAGATTTAGAAACTAAAACTCACCCCGATGTTTTAAAAGAAGATTTTTCTTTAGAAAAATTTTTAAGTCCTTCTGAAATTAAATTTTTAAAATTAATTTTAGAACATAATCCTAGCGGCATTTTTGCTTTAAATGTATTACATATACCCCGAAAATTAGCATTTAATAAAGATTTAGCAATTGAATATCCGGATGTCCCGTTCATATATTCGTCTCCAGAAAAAAGGATGGAACTTATTAATAAATGTTTAACTTTTGGATTAATAGAACGTTATATGGGACAATTTCATAAATTTAAATTTAAAGAGCAAACGGTTACAAAGTTAAATCAAATTAATTTATAGTTTTTATTTTTTCACCTTCAATTTGAATTTTTTTAATTTTTAATTTGGAATTAATGATTTCTGCCTCAAAAATTTTTATTCTTTTATTATTTTTTATTGTCCAAACTCCAGGTTCAGGATTTAAAGCTTTAATTTTATTATAAATTTTTAAAGAAATTTCTCCTCCTTGATTTTGGGCAATTTCTAAATCTTTTAAATCAATAAATCCATCTTCAGTTTTAAATTTTTTAGTATAAGTTGCTAAATTTTCATCTTGAGGAACAAAAGTAATTTTATTTTCAATAAAATCCGGCAAAATTTTAACTAATAAATCTCCTCCTAATTCAGCTAATTTTAAAGAAGAAGTTTGATAATCAAGGTTTTCAATATTTATTTTTTCCTGAATTAAAATTGGGCCATGATCCATTTTGTCATCTAATAAATAAATTGTTGTTCCGCTTTCTTTTTCACCGTTTAAAATTGCAGATTGAATAGGCGATGGTCCGCGATATTTTGGAAGCAATGATGGATGTACGCCTAAAACTCCTTTTTTAAAAATATTTAAAACATTGCCTGGAATTATTTTTGAATAAGCGCAAACAATACCAAATAAAGGATTTAAATTTTGAATAGAATTTATAAATTTTTCGTCTAAAATTTCTGGTTGAAAAATTTTAATTTTATTTTCTAATTTTTTTTCTAAAATTAATTTTTTTGTTTCCGGAGGAGTAATAATTTTTTTTCGGCCAACGGGCCGGTCGGGATTAGCAATTAAAGCTAACGGCAAATAATTATTATTAATTAATTTTTCTAAAACAATTTTTGAAAAAAGCGGAGTGCCAAAATAAACAAAATTAATCATTTTTTTCGTTAGTTAAATCTTCTAGTTTATAAATTTTTTTAGCTTTTTCTATAAAAATTTTCC
>JBMFRD010000007.1:9166-18825 GCA_049968295.1 Minisyncoccia bacterium | reverse complement strand
GGTTTTGGGTAAACTCCGCGACGAAGCAATCTTATATCCGTTTTGATTAAATTTAAAATTAAAAATTCTACTTTCTATTTTTTACTTTCTATTTTCTATATTGAAATTCAAAATTATTTTTTTATAAAAACTAAAAAGTGGATAACTTGTTAATAATTTTGACGATTTAATTTTTAAAGCCTTGAAAAATAAGGCTTTTTTAATTTATTTTTTAAAAAAAATATAATTTGACATTTTGATTTTATAAATTATTATTAAATTAAAAGTGGGGAATTGTGGATAACTTTGGGGATAAGTGAGGGTTTTTACAAGGTTTTTGTGGATAACTTTAAAAAATGATTATGTTAATTGGCGAGTACAATCATAATATGGATTCAAAAGGTCGAATAGCAATACCAGCAAAATTTAGGGAAAAATTAGGCGCTGGCGCTATTATTACTCGCGGTTTAGATAATTGTTTATTTGTTTTTGGAGCAAATGAGTGGGAAACATTAGTTCAGAAATTAATAAATTTGCCGCTTTCTCAGGCAAATTCCAGAGCTTTTGTAAGATTAATGCTTGCTGGAGCCAGAGATGCTGAATTTGATTCTCAAGGCAGAATTTTAATTCCAGATTATTTAAGGAAATATGCCGGGATTAAAAAAAGTGTTATTGTTGCCGGACTTTATAATCGAATAGAAATTTGGGACGAACAACGTTGGCAGGAATATAAGCAAAAAACAGAAAGTAAAACCGAAGAAATTGCTGAAAGATTGTCGGATTTAGGTATTTAAAAATTTAATAAAATGCATGAACCGGTTTTATTACAAGAAGCAATAGATTTTTTAGATTTAAAACCGGGAAAATTTATTATTGATGGCACAGTTGATGGCGGAGGGCATAGCATTGAAATTTTAAAAAAAATTAGTCCGGGTGGGATGCTTTTAGGAGTTGATTTAGATAAAGAAGTGCTTCAAGTTGCTAAATCAAGAATTTTATTTGAAAACAAAAAATTAAAATCAAAAGTAATTTTAACTGTTGGAAATTACGCTGATCTTCCTGAAATTTTGAAAAATAAAAAATTGGATTTAGCTGATGGTTTGATTTTGGATTTAGGATTTTCATCTTGGCATTTGGAAGAAAGTAAAAGGGGATTTAGTTTTTTGCGGGATGAACCTTTAATTATGACTTACCAAAACAAAGGAATGACTGCCAAAGATTTTTTAAATCAGGCGAGTTTAGAAAAAATTTATGAAGTGATTAAAATTTACGGCGAAGAAAGATTTGCTCGAAAAATTGCTGAAAAAATAATTGATTTTCGGAAAAAAGAAACGATTCGCACCACTAAAGATTTAAGAGAAATAATTTTAAGTGTTGTTCCCAAAAAATATCATCAGCAAAAACTTCATCCGGCGGCAAAAACTTTTCAAGCCTTAAGAATTTATTTAAATCACGAACTTGAAAATTTAAAAAAAGTTTTAGACGACTTAAACCAAATTGTTAAAAGCAATGGCCGGGTGGCAATAATTAGTTTTCATTCCTTGGAGGATCGTTTGGTGAAAAATTATTTTAAAAAAATGAAACAAGAAAATAAATTAATCATTTTAACTAAAAAACCAATTCAACCCAGCTATGCTGAAATTTTAAAAAATCCCAAAAGTCGTTCAGCTAAATTAAGAGTCGGAATAATTTTATAAATAAAAAAATACAAAAATGACTATAATTCAACCATATAAAAAAGTTTCAATTATTAATGTTTTAATTTTAATTTTTTCTATTTTATTAGTTGGATCAGCTTTGCTGCTTGTGGTTTTATATAATAATGTGGTAAATTTGGAATATAAAATTAATTCGGAAAAAAAAGAAATTAAAAAAATTGAAACTGAAATTTCAGAAGCAAAAGAAAATTTATTTAATTTATTATCAGCCGAAAATTTAAAAAAAATAGCCAATGAGAATGGTTTGATTGAAGAAAAAAATCCAGAATATTTTGAAATTAATTCAAAACAATGGCAAATCGGATTAAATTTTTAATAATATCTTTTAGTTTAATTTATGGAGTAATTTTATTTAGACTTTATGATTTACAAATTCAAAAAAACGCTTATTATTTAGCGCGCGCCAATTTTCAATATGAAAACTCTGTTTTTTTAAAAGCTTTGCGCGGCAATATTTATTTTCAAGATAAAAATAATAATTTAATTTTAGCAGCCACTAATAAAAATTTTCCCTTAATTTATGCTGTGCCCAAGGAAATTAGCGATGCTAAAGAAACTTTTGCGACGCTTAATTCTATTATTTCAAATTTGCCAACTAATTTAGAGCAAAGGTTAGAAAATAAAAAAAGCGATTATGTTTTGATTTTTAAAAAAGCGCCAGACGATCTTGTTTCTAAAATTAAAAATTTAAATTTAAAAGGAATTTATGTGACTTCGGTTCCAGAAAGATTTTATCCTTTTTCTAATTTAGCCAGCCATATTTTAGGTTATGTTGGCGAAAGCGATGATGATTCAACTGAAATTGGAAAATACGGCATTGAAAGATTTTATAATGATGATTTAAATGGTATAAATGGTAAAATTAACGGCAGTGAAATTGTTGAGCCAATTAATGGCCAAGATGTAATTTTAACCATTGATCCTAATATTCAACGCGAAGCTGAAAGAATTTTATCTTCTTTAGTTATAAATCAAAAAGCTAAAAGTGGATTAGTGATTGTCCAAGATCCAAAAACTGGAAAAATTTTATCAATGGCTGGTATTCCAAATTTTGATCCAAATAATTATTCAAAATACGATATTTCTAATTTTTTAAACCCGGTTATTTCTAAAATTTACGAACCCGGTTCGGTTTTTAAAGTGATTACTATGGCTATTGGTTTAGACACTAATAAAATTACTCCGGAAACAACTTTTGTTGATACCGGTTCTTTAACTTTAAATGGTAAAACTATAAAAAACTGGGATTTAAAAGCGCATGGCAAAATTACAATGACTGAAGTTATTGAAGGTTCAATTAATACTGGTGCGGCTTTTGCTCAAAGACAAATTGGTAGAACCTTGTTTTTAGATTATTTAAAAAAATTTGGATTTAATCAAAAAACAAAAATTGATTTACCTGCTGAAATTAGCGGCAGTTTAAAATCTTTAGAAGATAAAAATGCTCCGGATGTTAATTTTGCCACTGCATCTTTTGGTCAAGGCGTGGCAGTTACGCCAATTGAATTAATTACAGCTATTTCGGCTATTGCTAATAATGGTAAAATGATGCGGCCTTATTTAAATGCAAAAAATTCACCGCAGGAAATTGGAAAAATTATTTCTGAAGAAGCAAGTAAAAAAGTTATAAAAATGATGGTTAGCGCTGTAGATAAAGCTGGAGTTGCAAAAATTAATGGCTATTCTGTTGCTGGAAAAACTGGCACAGCTCAAGTTCCTGATTTTAAAAACGGCGGCTATAAAAAATCTTATATTCACACTTATGTTGGTTTTGCTCCGGCTGATGATGCTAAATTTGTTATTTTAATTAGAATTGATGAACCCGAAGGAGCGCAACTGGCCGGATTAACCGTTGTTCCGGCTTTTAGAGAATTAGCTCAATTTATTTTAAATTATTACAATATTCCGCCAGATAGAATTGAAAAATAAAACAATGAAAAAATTTTTAGTAAAAATTTTAAGATTAAAATTAAAATATTTATCTCGTTTAATTATTTGGCGTTATAAGCCAAAAATTATTGGCATTACTGGATCAGTTGGAAAAACCTCAACTAAATTAGCAATTTTTACAATTTTGGCTAATCATTTTAAAGTTAGAGCTTCGTATGGAAATTTAAATAATGATTTAGGATTGCCATTGGCAATTTTAGGTGATTTTAAAGAAGAAGAATTAAAATTAGTAAGCAGCGAAACTCCTTCCGGCGAAAAAATTTTTTCTAAAATATTTTTTTGGATAAAAGTAATTTTTAAAAGTTTATATCAAATTATTTTTAAAAATAAAAAATATCCTGAAATTTTAATTTTGGAATATGCTGCTGACCGACCCGGTGATATAAAATATTTATTGACTATTGCTCATCCGCAAATTGGAGTAATGACAGCTATTGGAGAAGTTCCGCCTCATGTTGAATATTACAATAGCCGCGAAGAGCTTATTTTAGAAGAATCAAGATTAATTATGAATTTGTCGTCTTCAGGATTGGCGGTTTTAAATTATGATGATGAAAGTGTTTTAAGTGTTTTACATCGCACTCGGGCAAATATTTTAACTTTTGGATTTAAATCCGGAGCAGATATTCAAATTATTAATTTTGAAAATAAAATTGAAAACGGAAAATTAGAAGGAATTGTTTTTAAATTACAATACGAAAATAGAGTTATACCTTTTAGAGTTAAAAATGTTTTTGGAAAAAGCCATAGTTATGCTTTAGCTGCAGCAGCGGCCGTAGGTATATATTTTGGAATTAATTTAATAAATATTTCAGAAAGCGCTGAACATTATAAACCAGCTCCCGGCCGGTCAAATTTAGTTTCTGGAATTAAAAATACTTTAATTATTGATGATGCTTATAATGCTAGTTTAGCTTCAATGAGTTTGGCTTTAGATTTATTAAAAAATTTGCCAGCAAAAAGAAAAATTGCAATTTTAGGCGATATGCTTGAAATTGGAAAATATTCTATTTTTGCTCATGAGCGTATTGGAAAAATTGCTGCAGATTCAACTAATATTTTAATTACGGTTGGTCCGCGGGCAAAATTTATTGCTGAATCGGCAAAGAAAAACGGATTAAAACAAAAAAATATTTTAAGTTTTAATACTGTAGAAGAAGCAATTGATCCGGTAATGCAATTAATTAAACCCGGAGATTTAATTTTAATAAAAGCTTCGCATGGAATAAGATTATATGAATTAGCAGATATTTTAAAATTAAAAGTTTAATTTTTTAATTTCTTCCCAATACTCGGGATGATTATTTAATTTCTGCGCATACCACCATTCTGCGCCCCATAAATAAATTTCAGAAAGTCCTGTTTTTTTGGCAAAATTAATATTATTTTTTAAATTTTGAACACTAAAAATTTTGGCTTGATCATTTAAAGAATAAGAACTATTTGGAATCCAAGGTTCAGCTTGAAGTTCGGCAATAATAACTTTTTTAGTTGGGCTAAATTTTTCCACTAACCAAGCGCGTAAAGTATAAAAAAATGGCGGAAAATAATGTTTCATAAACCCAGTATATTTATTCCAAACAAAGCGATACAGAGTTGTCCCAAAAATTTCTGATTTGCCACTAGTATTTAACCAAAAACTTAATTCGCCGCTATCAGTAATTAAAATTGGCCGTGATGGGTCTAAATTTTTTACATAACTTAATTCTTTTTCAAATAAATTTTTATTTGGCGCGGGGCAATTTCCAAAAACAGTTAAAAAGGGTTCATTTTCTACTTGCCAAATTTTAATTGTTGGACTATTTTTATATCTTTCAATTATAATTTTTAAATAATTTAATAATTCTTTTTCAAAATCTTCTGGTGGTAAATTTTTTGTCCATTCTGGCAAATGACATTCTGGCCAACGTGGAACGCGATAGCCAACAGCTAAAACAACTTCAGCATTTCTTTTTTCAGCTTCTTTAATTTGAAAATCTAAATAATCAAAATTAAAATTATTTTTTTGCGTTTCAATTAAATTCCAATAAGCCACTAATCTTAATTTTTTAACTTTTAATTCATTTAATATATCTAAATAAACCTTTTTAGAATCAAGTCCTAAAGATTTGGCATAAGTTTCGCTAAAAGTAATGCCAAAACTTTGATTTGGGTTTGAATAATCAAAAAGCCACAATGCCCAATAAATTAAAAGTAAAAAAACAAAAAACGAAAGAAATTTGTGTTTTTTGATAACTTTAAAAATTTTCATATTAAATTTAAAAATTTAAAGCACTAAATTTTATTGTTTTTTCTATTTCCCATACTCCATCTTTTTTAATTTCAATAAAGCCTTGCATTGCGGCTTCGGCTAATTTTCCTTCCCGAATTAAATCAAAAAGCCATTCATTAGTAAAACGAGGATCTTCTTGTTTTATTCCAGCGCCGGTTTCAATTAGCCATTTTTCATTTATTTTTTCATGTGAACCTAAGGGTGGAGCAATAATAATTGGAATTCCCAGTCCGGCATAAAAAGAAAGCTCGCTGGGTTTTGTCCATAAAATATCAGTTTGATTTAAAAACTCATTAAACATTTTAAAATATTTTTCCGGAGATGGATTTGAAATAATAAAAATATTTTTATCAATATTTAAACCTAATTTTAATTTTAAGAGTTCTTTTAAAAAAAATTGCTTAACTTCTTCCTTGGTTCCGCAGGCAATAATAAAATTTAAAGATTCATTTTCAAGCGCGTAAGCTAAACTTTTTATAGCTTTTAAAGCAATTTCTTTTTGAGCGCCAGCTCCGCCAATTGAAAACATAATAGTTAATTTGTGATCCGCTTTTTGAGGTAATTTTCCTAAATATTTTTTAATTAAAACATTATATTGTTTTTGATAATTTTTTTTAGGATCTAAATTTAAAATTCTATTTTTTAAACTTTTTTTAGCAATAGTATATTTTTGATACGTGCCTAAATTTTCTTTAGGCAAAGGATAACCACTTAAAAAAATATTTTCTTTAAGCACTCCGTATTTTAAAAGTTTTTGAGCGGCTAATTCAGTTGGCGCAAAATAAATTATTCGGCTTTGATTTGGATTAGGTGGAACCCAAGAGCGGGAAATATCAGCATCGCAAATTATACAAGCAATTTTTGATGGATAATGATAATATTCAGCCATAAAAGCCGGTATAAAAAAAGTAGTTATAAAAGGAAGTTCTTTGTTTTTATTTTTTAAAGTTTCAATTAAGTGTTTGCCCCAGCCTTTTTGAATTAAAGAATAAATTTGTTTTAAAACAAAAGTTGGTCCAACATTTTCATTTTTAGGATAAAGCTTTTGAACTTTTTGAAATTGATCAAATAAACTAAAAGAAATTTTTCCAACAATTGGTATTTTTTCAATATTAGAAATTAATTCGTAAAACTTTCTGCTGGTTTCCCAATTATTTTTATCGTTGCGCGGTATTCCGTCGTAATCATTAGCATTAATGATTTTTTTAAATGGCGCAAGATGAGTTAAAGCATAAGCAGTGCGCTGATGACCTAACCCCATTGAAACCGCAATTATCCAAGCTGTTCCTTTAATTTTTTCTTTTGCCATATTTTTATTATAACATATGCTTTTATCATTGCGAGCATTTTTTTATTTTGAGAATTCTTGAGAATTTGAGAGACAAAGTAATCTTTTTAGTGTTTAAAAGATAATGAAATTGATGTAATATCGTTACATTTTACTAATGCTAGACTTGTGATGAAGAATGAATAAAAATATTTAAAATTTTGCTTTTTAATTTTTTTTATGTTAAATTAATTTTTATGTTTAAAGATAAATTTTATTTATTTATTATTGTTTTAGTTGCTGTTATTTCCGGAATTTTTATTTATCCCAATTCATTTTTAGATAAATATTTACCTTGGAAATTAGGATTAGATTTGGTTGGCGGAAGCCATTTGGTTTATGATATTGATTTGTCGCAAGTTAATTTGAAAGATCAAGGTTCAGTTTTGTCTGGGTTGCGCGATGTTATTGAAAAAAGAGTAAATTTATTTGGCGTTTCCGAGCCGCAAGTGTTTATTGCTAAATCCGGAGAAAAATATCAATTAGTAGTGGAATTAGCCGGCGTACATAATATTTCAGATGCAATTAAAACTATTGGCTCTACTCCTTTTTTGGAATTTAGAGAATTTGAGATTAAAGATGATAAACCTAATTATATTCCAACTAATTTAAATGGAAGATTTGTGACTGGTGCGCGATTGCAATTTAATCCAACTACTGGCCGGCCTGAAGTAGGAATTACATTTAATGATGAAGGCGCAAAAATTTTTGAAAATTTAACCGCAAAAAATGTTGGTAAACCAATAGCTATTTTTTTGGATGGCAATTTAATTGAATCTCCAGTGGTTCAGGAAAAAATTACTGGCGGCAGCGCGGTAATAACTGGAAAATTCACTATTGATGAAGCTAAACTTTTAGTAAATAGATTTAATGCTGGAGCATTGCCAGCGCCAATTAATTTAGTAGATCAATTTGTGGTTAGTCCGTTTTTGGGAATTGATTCATTAAAAAAATCAATTTTTGCCGGAAGTATTGGCGCTCTTTTAGTTATTTTATTTATGTCAATTTATTACAAAAAATATGGAGTTTTTTCTTCTTTGGCTTTGTTGATTTATATTAGTTTAACTTTGGGTGTTTTTAAAATTTTTGGAACCACAATGACATTAGCTGGTGTGGCTGGTTTTATTATTACTATTGGTATGGCAGTTGACGCTAATATTTTAATTTTTGAAAGAGTGAAAGAAGAAATAAAAAAAGGTTTTTCTGAGCTTTCGGCAGTAAATGAAGGTTTTCGTCGGGCTTGGCCATCAATTCGCGATTCAAATACAGCAACAATGATTACGGCTTTAATTTTATACTTTTTTACGTCTAGTTTTGTTCGCGGCTTTGCTTTAACTTTGGGAATTGGAACATTAATTAGTATGTTTTCAGCTATAACTACCACCAGATTATTTTTAAAGGTTTTTTCTAAATTACAAAATCAAAAAAATGTTTAACATTATTGGCAATAGAAAAATATTTTTATCAATTTCAGGAATGTTAGTAGTTTTAGCTATTTTAGCCATAGTTTTATTTGGATTAAAACAGGGGATTGATTTTTCCGGCGGAGCGCTTTTAAAATTTTATTTTAAAGATAATAAACCCGAAATTAATGAATTAGAAACGTTATTTAAACAAACTTTAAATATTTCTGATGTTAAAATTACTTATGATCCTCAAAATAATTATTATTTTGCCAGAATGAAAAATATAAACAATGAAGAACATCAAAAAATAAACGAGGCATTAAAAAATAAATATCAATCTTTTGAAGAATTAAGTTTTCAATCTATTGGTCCGTCGGTTGGTGAATCTTTAAGAAATAAAGCTTTACTGGCTATTGGTTTAGTTCTTTTGGGAATTTCTTTGTATATTGCTTTTGCTTTTCGCAAAGTTTATTTACCGATAAGTTCTTGGAAATATGGTTTTGTAACTTTAATTACTTTGTTCCATGATGTTATTATTCCAACTGGAATGTTAGCTTGGCTTGGAAAAACAGCTGGGGTTGAAATTGATGGAAATTTTATTGTTGCTCTTTTGGTGGTAATGGGATTTTCAGTTCATGATACTATCGTGGTTTTTGATCGTATTCGGGAAAATCTTTTAAATTTAAGAAATAAATTAGACTTTGAACAAATTGTTAATCAAAGCGTAAATCAAACTTTAGCTCGGTCAATTAATACTTCTTTAACTTTGTTTTTAGTTTTAATAGCGCTTTATTTTTTAGGGCCAATAACTTTAAAATATTTTATTTTGACTTTATTAGTTGGCGTCACGGTCGGTACTTATTCTTCAATTTTTGTAGCTAGTCCTTTATTAGTTGTTTGGCAAAAATTAAGCAAAAAATAAATCAAAACTCTTTACAAATTCATTTTTATTTTTTAAAATAATCAACATGCAGCAATATAGCGAAACAATTCAAAAAACAGACGAA
>JBMFRD010000007.1:4364-8597 GCA_049968295.1 Minisyncoccia bacterium | reverse complement strand
CAATCCAGAATTAATTGATTTTCCAGTGCCGGGCAATACAAAATCAAGTTCGTCAGTTGATTGGTTTTTAAAGGAAATCAAACAAGTAATTACTGAAGCTAGAAATTTAAATCTTGAAAATAAAACTGAAGATAAAATTGAAGATAAAAAATAAAATTTATAAAATTTTTTTAAAAAAATGATTGAAGCTTCAAAAGTTCAAAAATTAAGAGAATTAACTGGCGCCGGAGTAATGGAATGCAAAAAAGCATTAGAAGAAGCTCAAGGCGACTTTGATCAGGCAGTTAAAATAATTCAAGAAAGGGGACTGGCTAAAGTTGAAAAAAGAGCTGATCGCCAAACCGGAGCTGGACTTATTTTTTCTTATGTTCATAATGAACGAATTGGAGTTTTGGTTGATTTAAGAGCAGAAACTGATTTTGTGGTTCGCTCTGATCCATTTCGGGAATTGGTTAAAGAATTAGCAATGCAAATTGCGGCTATGAATCCTAAAAATATTGATGAGCTTTTAAATCAACCCTATATTAAAGATGAATCTAAAAAAATTCAGGATTTAGTTAATGAAACTATAGCTCGCGTTGGTGAGAATATTAAAATTAATAATTTTTCCAGACTTGAAATTTAATTGAAAATTTAAAATGTTTCAATTTATTTTAGTTAATATTTTATTTTTATCTTTAGCTGGAATTTTATATCTTGCTGCAAGAACTTTGCCGCGCATTGATGATAATTCTTTAGAAAATTCTTTAAAATCAGAAAGTTTAGAAAAAGCTATTTTTTCTGATTGGCCGCATAAAATTGATTTAACTTTAAATTTTTATATAGGAAAATTTTTTAGAAAATTAAAAATTCTAGTTTTACGCTTAGATAATTATTTAACTTATAAATTAAAATCAATGAATTTAAATGGCGATGATAAAAAAATTAATTTTAATGATTTAAATAAGTCCTTGACTGAAAAAGCAGAAAAAACAGTAAATAATAATTTACTTGATGAAAATAATTAATTAAATTATGCAGGAAGAGTATATTTCTGAAGGCATTGTTTTAAATTTAGAATCCAATGGCGATTTAGATTTAAAAATTTCTTTACTTACTGAAAAATTCGGCAAAATGATTGCTAAGGTTAAAAGCGCTAAAAAAATAACTTCTAAATTAAGGGGGCATTTAGAACCGGCGAGTTTAGTAATTGCTAGAATAGTATTTAAAAGAAATTTTCAATTAGTTGATGTTTTAATTAAAAAAAAATTAAATTTAAATTTTTGGGATTTAAATTTATTAAGTAAAATTTTGCCGGAAATGGAACCGGAAGAAAAATTATATTTTAAATTAAAAAATAATAATTTTAATTGGTTTGATATTTTAAAAATTTTAGGCTGGGATCCAAAAGAAGCTAAATGTTTTAATTGCGGCAAAAAAAATCCAAATGTTTTTAATATTGATTCGCAGGAGTTTGTTTGCCTTGATTGCTCGAGTCATATTTTTAAAAATTTTAAAAATGAGTTAATATATTTATAAATGGAACAAAATAATAATTTTAAAAATTTACCTTGGCAAGAAGAAGAAAATAATACGCCTCAAAAAAATTTTAATTTTCCTTGGAAAGGTTTTTTTATAGTTTTATTTATTATTTTGGCTTTAGCTGCAGCTACAGTTGGCTATATTTTTTATAAACCAAATCCGCCGCAAATTAGTATTGAATTTCAAAAACCAGATAAAATTTTGTCTGGTGAAAGTTTTAATCTTAAAGTTATTATTCATAATGATTCAGATCAATCTTTATCTAATGCCCGATTGGTTTTAACTCTTCCAGAAGGAATAATGTTTTTAGAAGATGATCCAAATAAAAAAATAAATCAAGTAGATTTAGGCGAAATATCTTCTTTGGGTTTGCGTGAAGAAAATTTTAAACTTATTGCTTTTTCTCCAGAATTAACAATTAAAAATGTTCAAGCCAAATTAATTTATAAATTAAGCAATTCTAATATTTCATTTGAAAATAATTTTGATACTGATTTGAGCATTAATCAAGCTGCTTTTAATGTTTCAATTTCTGCTCCGGAAAAAATTTATAATGCTCAAAATTTTAAAATTTTAATTAAATATCAAAATAATTCTAATTATGATTTTGATAATGTATTTCTAAAAATAAATTATCCACCCATTTTTAAGTTTGTTGATGCTAATCCCAAGCCAGAAAATAATTTGTGGAATATTGGAAAAGTTAAAAGCCGGGATAGTGGCTCAATTGAATTAACTGGTCAGCTTATTGGTTCTGAAGGTCAAAGTGCTAATTTTTTAATAGAAGCCCTAACTTTAATTTCCGGAAAATCTTATGCTTTAACTTCGCAAAATTATAATTTTAGCATTGCTAAATCTGATTTAGCTTTAAATATTTTATTAAATAATGAAAATAATTATATTGCTAATTTAGGCGATAAATTAGATTATGTTTTTCAATATAAAAATAATTCTAGTTTTTTAATGGAAAATGTGGTTTTAACCGCTCGGTTAGAAAGTGATTTATTTGATTTTTCGGATATGCAAACTAATTCTTATTTTAATTCTTTAACTAATACTTTTATTTGGAATGCGGCTAATCAACCCGATTTTAAAGCTTTAGCTCCGCAAGCTCAAGGCGAAATTCATTTAAAACTTAAACTAAAAGATAAATTTAATATTTTAAATGTTAATGATAAAAATTTTACTTTAAAAGTTTATGCTCAAATTGAATCACCAACTGTTCCAGAAGGAGTTAGTTCTAATCGAACTATTTTTACAACTAATTTTGAAACTAAAGTCAGGGGTCGGGTTGATTTTTCTGCTTTTGCTCTTTATCGCGATCCAAATTGGCAAATTATAAATAAAGGTCCTTATCCGCCAAAGGTTAATCAATCCACTCAATATAGTATTCATTGGGTGATTAAAAATTACGCTAATGATCTTTCTAATGTTTTGGTTTATGCTACTTTACCGCCGGGTACAAAGTTTACAAATTTATACAAAAGTAATATTGATGTTAAGTTAAATTATAATCCTGATTCAGGTTTAATTCAGGCAAATATTTTTAAAATTCCGGCAAATCGAGGCGTTTTAGATAATCCAATTGAAATAGTTTTTCAAGTAGAAAATACGCCTTCCTTAACTGAAATTGGCCAAGATGCGCTATTAATTTCAGAATCAAGTTTGGAAGTAAATAATGAATTTACATCTGAAAATTTAACTTATAAAGCCGACAAAGTTTTAACTAACTTGCCAAATGATTTAACAATTAAGATTAAAGATCGACGAGTTCAAAATTAAAATGATGTGCAATTTAAATTTGCAAATTAAATTTGAAAAATAAAAATTTTTATGTAAATATCATAAATTATTATAAATTATAAAAAAATGGAAAATTTAATGGATAAAATTATAAGTTTATGTAAAAGAAGGGGACTTGTTTTCCCAAGCTCAGAAATTTATGGCGGTTTAGCTGGAGTATGGGATTATGGACCTTATGGATCAGAGTTGGCTCATAATATTAAAGAATTGTGGTGGAAACATTTTGTTCGGGAAAGAGAAGATATGTTTGGAATTACTACTTCAGCATTAATGCCTGAAGCAGTTTGGAAAGCTAGTGGACATCTTGAAAATTTTACTGACCCAATGGTTGAGTGTTTAAGTTGTAATCATCGTTTTCGTGTGGATCAGCTTGAAGATAAAACAAAATGTCCGGATTGCGGAGGAAAATTAAGCGAAGAAAAAATTTTTAATTTACTTTTGCCAGTGAATTTAGGAAGTATTTTAGGAAAATCAAATTTGGCTTATTTACGTGGAGAAATCGCTCAAGGAATGTTTGTTAATTTTAAAAATATTATTGATAGCATGCATCTTAAATTGCCTTTTGGTTTAGCTCAAATTGGTAGAGCTTATCGCAACGAAATTTCGCCGCGCGATTTTTTGTTTAGAGTGCGAGAATTTGATTTAATGGAATTTGAATATTTTATTCGACCTAATGATTGGGAAAAATATTTTGAAATGTGGCGGCAAGAAATGTGGAAATGGATAGAAAGAGTTGGTATTGATAAAAATAAAGTTTTTGAAAAAGAAGTTCCAAGCGAAGAAAGAGCTCATTATTCAAAAAGGACAATTGATTTTGAATTTGACTATCCTTTTGGCCGAAAAGAACTTTATGGTTTAGCTTATCGCGGCGATTATGATTTAAAAAATCATAAATTAAGTTATTTTGAT
>JBMFRD010000007.1:0-4015 GCA_049968295.1 Minisyncoccia bacterium | reverse complement strand
CGTTGCGTGATCGGGATACAACTAAACAAATTAGAATTCCAATAGATAAATTAAAAGATTATTTAAAAGAAAAATTAAATCAATGAGATTTGAAATTTTAGGTGGAAAAACTTTTTCAGGAGAAGTTAAAATTAGCGGTGCCAAAAATAATGCTTTAAAAGTTTTAGCTTCAAGTTTGCTTTTTAAAAATCCAATCACTGTAAAAAATGTTCCATTAATTGAAGATGTTTTTAGAATGACCGAGCTTTTAGAATCGCTAGGCGTTAAAATTTTTAGAGAAAAAAACACTTTTGTTTTAGATTCAAAACAAGTTAAAAACTTTATTTTAAATGAAAAAATTGCAAAACGTTTAAGAGCCTCAATTGTTTTAGTTGGACCACTTTTAACTCGATTTGGCAAAGCCGTTTTTCCATATCCGGGCGGTTGTGTTATTGGTAAAAGACCAATTGATATTTTTTTAAAAGGATGGGAAAAATTAGGTGTAGAAATTAAAGAAAAAAATGACCTTTTTAATTTAAAAGTTAATAAATTAAAAGGCAATGAAATTATTTTTAAAATTCCATCAGTCACTGCCACTGAAACAATTTTAATGACCGCAGGCTGTGGGCAAAACTATTATTTGGAATCCGGCTTATGAGCCAGAAGTTTTAGCTTTAATTGATTTTTTAAATGATTCTGGAGCAAAAATTAAAATTGATGAAGAAAAAATAGAAATTTTTGGAAATGGCGGCAAAATGTTAGTTGCTAAAAAACCATTTGAAATTATTCCAGATAGAATTGAAGCTGGTAGTTTTTTGATTTTAGGCGCAGCTTTGGCAAAAAAATTAAAAATTTTAAATTGCAATCCCAAACATTTAATGAATGTAATTGGAACATTAGAAGATGCTGGTGTTTCAATTAAAATCGGAGAAAATTTTATTGAAGTTAGTCAACCCAAAAAACTTTTGGCAGTTGATATTAAAACCGCAGAATATCCCGGCTTTCCAACTGATTTACAAGCGCCTTTTGTTGCTTTAATGACTCAAGCTTATGGTCAAAGTATGGTTTTTGAAACTATTTACGAAGGACGATTAAATTATATTGAAGATTTAAATAGAATGGGCGCAAAAATTTTTATGTGTGATCCGCATCGAATTATTATTTTTGGTCCAACTAAATTAAAAGGACGTAAAATTGAAAGTCCGGATTTAAGAGCCGGTTTGGCTTTTGTTATTGCGGCTTTAATTGCGCGCGGTAAGTCAATTATTGAAAATGTTTATCAAATTGATAGGGGCTATGAACAAATTGATTTAAAGCTTCAAAAATTAGGTTTAAATATTAAAAGGATTAATTAAAACTAAAAATAAATATTATTATTAGCAACCTCTTGACAAGCTTGATAATTGCGCTATAATATAATTAGTTAAAAGGTCGTTGATTATAAATATAATACTCATATGAAAATTATTAAACATAATGATCCATTAAAATCCGGTCGCGATCTTTTAAATTGGTTTTTTGAAGACAGTTTATTAGGGTCGGATGATTGGTTTACTTCGGTTTTACCATGGAAAGGATCTTTTCCTAAAGTTGATATTTCTGAAACCGAAGATGCAGTAAAGGTCGTAGCCAATGTTCCGGGCGTAGAACCGGACAAAATTGAAATTGAAGTTAATGAAGATGTTTTAACTATTTCTGGAACAGTTGAAAAGCAAGAAGAAGAAAAAGACGAGAAGTTTTATAGATTTGAAAGAGGTTATGGAGAGTTTAGAAGACAATTCAGTTTGCCGGCAAAAATTGATCCAGATAAAGTGAGCGCTAAAATTAAAAATGGAGTTTTAACTATAATTTTGCCAAAAGCTGAAAAAGAATTAAAGAAAAAAATAAAAGTTGAACAAGAATAAAATTAAAATTCCGGGGCAACCCGGAATTTTAATTTATAAATTTAAATTATTTTTTAAAATAGTTTTATAAATATCTTTCCGAGTTACGATGCCTAATAATTTATTTTTTTCTAAAACTGGCAATCGATGAACGTGATGAGCTAACATAATTCCGCCCGCGGCTAAAATTGATGTTTCCGGAGAAATAGAAATTATTTTTTTGGACATATATAGACTAATTGGATTATTTTTTATTTCTAAAATTCTTTTTTCCTGCTCTTCGTGATTAAAATAACTTTCTGGGTTTTGAATAAATTCATAATAATCAGGATATAAAGCTTTAAAAAGATCTTTTTCTGAAAGCATGCCAATTAGTTTTTGATTAGAATCAATTACTGGTAAGCCTGAAAAATTGTTTTTGTACATTAATTTAGCCGCTTCAAAATAAGTTGTTTCCGGGAAAATAGTTAAAACATTAGTTTTCATTATTTCTTTTACTCGCATAGTTTTTTATAAATTTTTAGGAGCCGACCTTTTAAAATAAATTATTAAAGCAATTATTCCACCGACTAAATCATTAAATAAATCTTTTAAAGTATCAAACAAAATATATCCGGGTTCAGCATTATAAGCATATTTTTTTAAAATTATAACATCAACAAAAAATTCATAAAATTCCCACAAAACCCCAATTAAAGCAACAAAACCCAAACATAAAATTATAAATATTAAACTTTCTTTTTTAATATTTGGTTTTTCAAATAATATTTTTTTTAGACCTTCATTTTTTTCAAAAAAATATAAAAACAATGAGCTAAGCCAAATTCCGCCCAAAATATGCAAAGGAACATCTATCCAATAAATAGTATAATACCAGTCATAAATTACAGCTAAAAAATGAATTAAATTAATTAAAATAAAAGAAATAATAAAAAGTTTTTTCATTTTATTCTTCAAAATTTTTATTTTGTTTTAATTTTTCATCAATTTTTTTTAATAAAGTATTAATGTCATCGTTTAAAGTAATGTTATTTTGAAGCAAAAAATTAAATAATTCTTTTTCTAAAAAATTTGTTTCTTTAAATTTATTTTCAATTAACTTAATTAAGTCAATGATTTTTTGATCAACATTAATTTCATTATTTTTTATCCATTTTTTAAAATAAGTAGCAAAAACAATATTATCCAAACTTTCTTTTTTTAATGATTCTTTTGATGATTTATTTATTTTTTTTATTACATTATTAATTTTTAGATCTAATAGTTCTTTTAAATAATATTGGCGAGATTTTAAAATATTAATAAATTCATAAAGTTTTGTTTTTGGAAAATAAATTTCTGGAAAATTATATATTTTGGCTTGACTACGGCTAATAAAAAAATGAATAGCGCTTTGGATTTTATTTAAATCTTTAATTTTTTGATATAACAAATTTATCTTATTAGGGTTATTTTCAAATTGCATTTGATTTTCAATTTCTTCTTTTTTTTCTGCGATATATTCTAAAAAATTTTCAAGAGTCATATTTAAAGTTTCAAAATTTTGTAAATTATATTCATTTAAATCATTTAAAAATATTTCTATTGCATTAGATTCTTTTTCGCAATCTTCTTTTAATTTTTTAAGCATTAAACTAGTTTCATCTGGCTGCGGAGATTTATCTTTTTTACCAAATTTAAATATACTCATTAATTTAATTATAAATTAATCAAAAAAACATTCAAGAATTAATAATTTTTAAAATAATTAATTAAATTACCAATTCCATTGCTTTCTTTTTTTATCATAAAAAGGAGTTTGTTTTAGCTCTTCTAATTTTTCTTTTGCTCTTTTTAATTCAAATTCTGGCTCTGAAGAATAGATTTTTCTATTTTAGTAAGTAACTCTTTTATTTTCTCATACCCTTCAATTGTTTCTCCTTCTTTTTCCATTCTTTGTTTAATTTCTTTTATTTCTTCTGTTAATTTTAAAGCTATCTCTTCTTTAATCTCTTCAGGAGATTTTTGTTTTTCTTCATTGTTTTGCGCAAAATGTTTTTCAAAGGATTCTGACATATACTTTTTTATTCTTTATTTTCCTGTATAAATATACCAATCTGGACCTTTTTGAATAACTACTCCTTCAGGATGAAATTGCCAGTTATCCCATTCAC
>JBMFRD010000006.1:0-20310 GCA_049968295.1 Minisyncoccia bacterium | reverse complement strand
CGAAGCAATCTTACATTAGCGTTAATTAAATTCAAAATTCCTAATTCCTAATTCTTAATTCAAAATTCATCTTTTGCCTTTTAGCTTTTGAATTTAAAAAGATCGGATGTCAGAGCGCCGCGTTGGCTTTTGAAATCCATATAGAATCGAAAAATATTAATTTATAAACTCTTTTATTAAATTGAAAAATTTTCTGGATAAGTTCCGATTCGAAGTTTAATATTTATTTCTTTGTCATTGCGTAAAATTTTTAAACTAATTTCATCGCCCGGCAAAAATTTAGAAATAATATCAGCTAAAGTATTATCTTCATTAATTTTTTGACCATTAATTTCTAAAATTATATCTCCTTTTAAAATTCCGGCTTTTTCTGCTGGAGAGCCAGGTACCACTGCTGGATTTTTGCCGTCAGAATCAACCAAAGCGCCATAATCAACTGGCAATTTTTTTTGCTCGGCAATTTCTTTATTTAAAATAATGTATCTCAGGCCTAAAAATGGCCGCTCAATTTTCCCTTTGGTTTTAATAGAATTAATTACTGATTTAGCTTGATTAATTGGGATAGCAAAACCAATATTTTCCGCGCCTTGAGCCATAGCCGTATTGATGCCAATGACTTCGCCTTTTAAATTAACTAACGGTCCTCCGGAATTTCCGGGATTAATTGCCGCATCAGTTTGAATAACGTTTTTAATTGTTTCAGTATATCCGCCGCCATCTCCGGCTGTAACTGTTCGGGCTAATCCAGAAATAACTCCGACTGAAACTGTGTTTCTAAATTCGCCTAAGGCATTGCCAATTGCAATTGCAGTTTGTCCTAATTGCAACTCATCTGAATTTCCAAGCGCAGCCACTGGCAAATTTTCGGCATTAATTTTTAAAATTGCTAAATCTTGTAATGGATCTCGGGCTAAAACCTTAGCATCATATTTTTTGCCATCGTTAGTTAAAACTGTATAAGAGGCTTTGGTGTCAAAAACCACGTGTTTATTGGTTAAAATTAAACCATCTTTAGAAATAATAAATCCGCTGCCAGAACCAACTTCTTTTAATTTTTCTCCTTTTTGGCAAGGAACATAAAATTCAAAAAAGTTATCGCCAAAAAATTCTCTAATATCTGGCGGCAAATTAGAAAAAGGATTAGAAGGACATTGCTCAATAATTGGAACATTTTTTGAAACTGTAATTGAAACCACAGCTGGAGAAACTTTTTTAACCGCAGACACAACCGCGTTTTCATAATCAATTACTGGTTTATAAAGAGACGTTTCTTGATTTGATTTTTTTTCTGGTTGATTTATTTGATTTGAGGTTGAAGTTTGCGGCTTAAAAAATTGAGGGAGATTTTTTAATAAATTATCCCAAAAACCAGCTTGGGCAAAATTAATTTTTCCAAAAACAAAAATTAAAAATAAAAACACCAAAAATCCGGCAAAAAATCTATTTAAAAATTTATTTTTTTTAATTTTTTCTACTATTTTTTTAATCATTATATTATAAAATTTTAAAAATTTTTAATGCTTTGTCAATTTCATTTTTAGTGGTAAAACGACCAAAACTAAATCTTAAACTTTGACTTGCCCGGTTTTTTGAAAAACCGCAAGCCAAAAGAACATGCGATGGTTCAAAAGCTCTAGCTTTACAAGCTGAACCGCTTGAAACCGCAATACCAGCTAAATCTAATTGACTAATTAATAAATCGCTTTTTTTATTTGGAAAATAAACATTTAAAATATTAGGCAAAACATTTTTAAAATTTTTTTCTTGATTTAATAAAATACTGGGCATAATTTTTTTTAATTTTTTCCAAAAATAATTGCGCAAATTAAAAATCCTTTTAAATTCTTTTGATTTTAATTTTTCAGCCAATTCAAAAGCTTTAGCTACCCCACAAATATTTGCCACGTTTTCTGTTCCAGATCTTAAACCAAATTCCTGGCCGCCGCCAGTAATAATTGGCTTAATTAATTTTTGGGCTTCATTTTTAATATACGTAATTCCAATGCCTTTAGGTCCATATATTTTATGACTGGATAAAGTCATTAAATCCACTCCTAAATTTAGAACATTACAATCTAAAAATTGAAAAGCTTGAGAAGCATCAGTGTGTAACAATGGATAATTTGTTAAATTATTTTCTTTTTTAAATTCTTGAATTATTTTTGAAATTTCTTTAAGCGGTTCAATTGTTCCAATTTCATTATTAGCATAAATAATTGAAACTAATATGGTATTAAAATCAAGATGATTTTTTAATTCTTTTAAATTAATTTGTCCAAATTGGTTGGCTTTTAAAAACACAATTTCAGCTCCAAAATTTTTTAAATCTCTTGCTGTTTCTAAAATTGATTCATGCTCAATGCTCGAAACAATAATTTTTGGGCTTTGAATTTTAAATTCCTGAATTGCTTTTAAAAAAATTCCGCGCAAAATTAAATTATTTGATTCAGTTGCGCTGCCAGTAAAAATAATTTCATTAAATTTTGCGCCTAAAATTTTGGCAATTTTTTCTCTTGAAAAATCAATTGCCCCTAAAGATTTTTGCCCCCAAAAATGCAATGAACTGGGATTGCCAAATTTTTGACTAAAATATGGTTTCATTTCTAAAAAAACGCGATGGTCTAAAGGAGTGGTTGAAGCATAATCAAAATAAATTTTTTTCATTTTTAAAATTTTATATTATTTTTTTAAAAATTCAAAAAATAAAAAAGCCGCAAAAGCGGCTGGGCGTGGCTCAGAGAAAAGGAATTAAACCTTTATTCGATGGAAATGGTATTTCCCAACGATCTCTCCACGAGTCCCCTCTCTTCAAAAAAGTTAAAAATATTAAAAAAATTAAAAAGTCGAGTTTTTTAAGATCTTAAATAATCTTTCAAATACAAACCTAAATTTTATTTATTTAATTGATCGTTAATATTTAATAAAGCTACAATAGCGTCGCCAACTGCAATATTATTTTGTTTGTATAATCTATCAGTAACATCGCCTGCGGCCCAAATTCCAAAATAAGATGTTTGTCCGGTTTTTAAATCAACTTTAATTTCGCCAAAATTATTCAATTCCACAAAATCTTTAACCATTTCTGAATTTGGCATTGATCCAATTTCAACAAAAACTCCATCGGTTTTTAATTCTTTTATTTCATTATTTTGCCGATCTTTATATTTTAAGCCAGTAACAAATTCTTGCCCTAAAATTTCCAAAGTTTGGGCTTGAGTAATAATTTCAACTTTTGAATTAGCTTTTATTTTTTCCTGAGTTAAAGGATCGCCTTTTAATTTATCGCCAAATTCTAATAAATAAATTTTAGAAGCATAAGGCAATAAATCTAAAACTGCTTCTAAACCAGAATTTCCTCCGCCAATAACTGTTGCAATTTTATCTTTTAATAATGGCGCGTCGCAAATTGAACAATAAAATACTCCCCGACCTTCAAATTCTTTTTCTCCGGGCACATTAATTTTTCTTCTTCTGCTGCCAGAAACAACTAAAACATATTTGGTTTCAAAATTTTTTTGATTTTTAGTTAAAACTTTAAAACCATTTTCTATTTTTTCGACTTTTTCAACCAAATCATTTTCTAAAATTTCTATTTCAGGATAAGCTTTTAAATGATTTTCAAGTTTTTTTGCTAATTCAAAACCAGAAATATTTTTTTCGCCAATCCAATTTTCAATTCCAGCTGAAACAACTGATTGTCCACCAAAACTATCAGTAATTAAAAGTGTTTTTATTTTTTTTCGGCCGGCATAAATCCCAGCTGCTACTCCAGCCGGACCACCGCCAATTATAATTAAATCATACATATTTATATTTTAAGCTAAATTTAATAAATTTTCAATTTTATTTTGGTCAAAGCCAACAACAATATTATTATTAATTTCAATAACTGGCACGCCCATTTGCCCTGATTTTTTTACCATTTCATTTAAAGCCTGATCATCTTTGGTCACATCAATTTCTTCATAATTTATATTATTTTTTTGAAAAAATTCTTTAGCTTTTTGACAATAAACACAAAACGGGGTTGTATAAATTTTTGCTTTTGGCATTTTTTTATAAAAAATTATTAATGACCAATTTAGTAAATTTAATATAACAAATAAAAATAAAAAGTCAAAAAATGAATTTTATAACAAAAATTCATTTTTAATAAATACCCCCAACACCAGAAAATTCATTTAATTTTTGCAAAAAGCTAAATTTAATTTATTTAAGTAACGCAATTAAAATCTTGTAGCCCTGACGGGATTCGAACCCGTGTTACCGGCTTGAAAAGCCGGTGTCCTAGACCAGGCTAGACGACAGGGCCATTTAATTTAAATTTATTTTTTCAAACAATTCCTGACGAGCTTGGCAGTTTTTCTTTAAAAACAATTCTCTTTTTCGCGCCAATGTTTTATTGTCAAATTCTTCAAAATAAACTAATTTCCAAGGAATATAAAATTTAGTTGATCTGACGCTTTTATTATTATGTTTTTTAATTCTTTTGTCCAGGTCAGATGATATCCCAATATAATATCTATTAAAATTTAAACTTTTTAAAATATATAAATAAAATTTTTGACTTAACATTAAATTTTGATGTTACCGGCTTGTCCGCCGGAGGCGGATCCTCCTTCGGAGGAAAAAGCCGGTGTCCTAGACCAGGCTAGACGACAGGGCCATTTAATTTAAATTTATTTTTTCAAACAATTCCTGACGAGCTTGGCAGTTTTTCTTTAAAAACAATCTTTTATCTAAATAACTACTGCTAAAAATACTTTCTAAAAAATTACAAATCAATATTTTATTTTCAACTTGTATTATAACAATAAAAGTATATAATATAATTAATAATTTTTCAAAGGTCATTATTATTTTTTAAAACTTATGTTTTCTTTATTATTAATTTGGAGCGGTTGGACAATATTTTTAGGAAGATTAATTTTAGGCATCATAATGATAATTCATGGTCTGCCAAAAATTAAAAACTTAAAAGGAACAGCTGAATGGTTTAATAGTTCTGGCTTTAAGCCCGGTATTTTTTGGGGAACAATCGTAGCTATTTTAGAATTTTTTGGTGGAATATTTTTAATATTTGGATTTTTAACTCAAGTCATTGCTTTGCTTTTAGCTATTCAATTTATAGTAATTCTTGTTTGGAAAATATTAAAACATCAAAGCTTTAATGCTTTTGAGTTAGATCTTTTAATTTTAGCTTTGGTTTTCATTTTATTATTTAATGGCAGCGGCGAATTATCGCTTGATAAATTTTTTGGAATTTTTTAATTAAAAAAATAATTAATGAAAAGATTTTTGGAAATTTTACCCGGCGCTTTATCTTGGTTAACTATTTTTTTAATGTTTTTTGTATCAGCTAAATTACCAGTTGCAGCTGCTGTTTTTATTATTCTTTTTGATATTTATTGGCTTTTAAAAACAATTTATCTTTACTTGCATTTAAGAATTACTTATAAATTAATGAAAGAAAATTTAAAAATTAATTGGCTTAAAAAATTAGATGAAGTTAATCCTAATTGGCAAAAAATTTATCATTTAATTATATTCCCAATGTATAAAGAACCATATGAAGTTGTTTATGAAAGCTTTAAAAGTTTAATTGAAACAAATTATCCTAAGGACAAATTTATTGTGGTTTTAGCTACTGAAGCCAGAGCTGGACAAGAAGCTCAGCTTACTGCACAAAAAATAGAAAAAGAATTTTCTAAAAAATTTTTTAAATTTTTAATTACTATTCATCCGGAAAACTTAGAAAATGAAATTCCAGGCAAAGGCTCGAATGAAACTTGGGCCGCTAAACAAGCCAAAAAAATAATAATTGATCCTTTAAAAATTCCTTATGAAAATATTTTAACTTCTGTTTTTGATATTGACACTCAAGTTTTTAAAGAATACTTTGGAAGGTTGGTTTATGTTTTTAGCACTACTAATAATAATTTAAATTCCATTTATCAGCCCATTCCTTTGTTTACAAATAATATTTATGAAGCAAATGCCTTAGCTCGAACTATTTCTTTTTCATCAACTTTTTGGCAAATGATGCAACAATCCAGACCAGAAAGATTAACTTCTTTTTCTTCGCAATCTATTCCTTTTAAAGCTTTAGTTGATATTGACTTTTGGCAAACCAATGCTGTTTCTGAAGACTCAAGAATTTTTTGGCAATGCTATTTGCATTACAATGGCAATTTTAAAGTTACGCCACTAATTTATCCGGTCTCAATGGATGCTAATGCCCACCCTTCTTTTTGGAAAACATTAAAAAATTTATATTTACAACAAAGACGTTGGGCTTGGGGCGCTGATGATATTCCTTATTTATTATATGGATTTATAAAAAATAAATTTATTCCTTTAAAGAAAAAGCTTTACTGGTCTTTTCATATCATTGAAGGATTTTGGTCTTGGGCAACAAATTCTATTTTAATTTTTGCTTTAGGTTGGTTGCCTCTTATTTTAGGCGGAAAAAATTTTAACTATACTATGCTATCTTATAATTTGCCAAAAATAACTGGTTTTATTGTTCAACTTTCAATGTTTGGAGTTATTACTTCGGCAATTTTAGCTATTATTTTGCTTCCACCCAAACCACCAGGTTTTAAAAAATGGCATTATTCTTTATACATTTTACAATGGCTGTTATTGCCTATTGTTTTAATTGTTTTTGGAGCTATTCCAGCTTTAGAAGCCCAAACCAGATTAATGCTTGGCGGAAAATTCCGTCTTGGTTTTTGGGTAACTCCTAAAATGAGAATTAAAACTGCTTAAATATTTAAAATAATCCGGGTTTTATAACTTTTTTATTTTTAAAATCTAAAATAAAATTTTGCCCGGTTTTTTTATCCGGAAAAATTAACTTGTTTTGGTTTGAATATAAATCGTAAAGTCTTTTGGTTAATTCAACATCTTTTAAACAATATTTTTTTAGTTCTTCAATTTGACCGGAAAAAAATAATTCCCCAGCTTCACTGCCATGCCTTTCTTTTTTTTCCCCTAAATTTGCTTCTGATAATTTTGATAAACTAATACGTTCTCCATATAATTTTTCAACTTCTTCTAACAAATCAATTCTTTCTTTTCCCCATAAATTAATTGGCGAATTTATATTAAGTTTTTGAAAATAAATATTTAAAACCGGAATATCATAACGATTAATGCTAAACCCAACTAAATATTTGCTATTTAAAAAATAATTATAAGCCTGATTTAATTCTTTTTCTTCAAAGCAAAAATAACGATCTTCATTATAAGAATACAGGGCCAACACCGATATTTTTAAAGCTTCAAAATTATTCCAGCCAACTCCTTCGTCTGTAAAAAAATTTTGAGTTTCAATATCAAAAACAATAGTATCATTACTCATCATTTTAAAACTAAAAGTAAATAATTAAACGTGACGGTCAGCAATATTAGAAGCCGCATAACTTTTTGGCTTAGTTATTGGTTCAAAATTATAAGCTCGCACCATGCCGACCACTTCTTGAATCATTGCTTTTGTTTCGCCTTTTTCGCCAATATCAATATGAATTTCAAACTCCCAATTAGGACCTTTTTCTTTCCATTCTTTTTTAAACATTTTTTTAAATTCGTTCAAAATTTTTTTTCCTAAATCTAAAGACAAAATAACTTCTTGAATAATTCTATCTCTTAAATTATAAAATTTGCCTTGCTCAATTCTTCGCCAAAAATATCTGCCGCCATTGCCAATTCGATGAACAACAATGGCCGTAACAAAATCAGCATTTAAATTTGATAAAATTTCAGAATCAGTGCCAATAGTAATTCGATAAGTTCTTTTTTCGTCTTGTTTAATAAATTTAATAATTTCAGCCACAACTTCATTTATAGATTTTTTTTCTCCGGAAGATGAATTAAATAATTCTTGCATATGATTTAATTTAATATTTAAAATTTTAGTTGTCAATCAATCTTTTTTGTTTTCAAACCTACCAGCCAAAAATTTTACCAATTTCTTCCGGAGTTTCCCGTTTTTTAGCAATTCTAATTTCGCCATTTGAAACAATTAATTTTAACGGCGAAGACAAAAGACAATGATGCGCAGCCAAAGAATCTTGATACGCTCCAGTATCAAAGAAAACAATATAAAGATCTTTGGCTTCATCTAAGCTTGGCAGCAAAATATCTGAGCCACCAGCAGTATATCTGTCATCACTATCACAAGAAGATCCAACTAACCAAACTTTTTGAAGTTTTTTGGTATTTAAATAATTTAAAGGAACAACGTGCCATTTTTGATGAATGGCCCAAGTATCAGTTAAATCATTCATAAAACTGCCATTAATAACATACCATTTTTTATCATTTTTATTTTCAATTTGTTTTGCATCTATGATTTTATAAATCGTAATTTGAGCCGGAGCAACAACAAACCGCCCCCATTCCACAATTAAGTTTGGATGTTTAATTCCTAATTTATCAGATTGATTTTTTGCTGTTTTTATAATTTGTTGAATTAAACTTCTACTACGATAAAAATGTTTTTTCTTTTCATAAGGCACGCCGGCTCCACCGCCAATATCAATTGTATCCAATCCTTGATTTTTTTGTTTTAAACGAGCATAAATTTCAATTGCTCTTTTTAAGGGCTTAGTTATCCCTTCTATTTTTTCAATTTGACTGGATAAATGATAATGCAAAATAGATAAATTTTTAATTTTTCCAATTTTAAAAATTTCTTCTTCTGAAAAACCAAAGCGATTAAATTTTTTATCCCAATGGCTGTTAATTTTAATATTCATATTTAATCTTATACCTAATTCTCCTTTAAACTTAGAAAAAGCATTAAGTTCGTTATAACTTTCAATTATTGGGATAACAAAAACTCCTTTGGATTTTAATTCATTAATTAAATTAATATATTTTAAATCTTTTGGGCCATTGCAAATAACTTTAATTTTTGAATTTAATTTTTCCTGCTCTAACAATCTTTTTACTAAAAATAATTCGTTAGCTGATGAAGTTTCTAAATTAGACCCATCAGCCACTATTGGCAAAACAAATTCTTTGTTTTGATTAACTTTCATTGGATAATGATAGTAAAATTTTCCTTTGTAATTTAAAATTTTTATGTAAGCATTAAAAGTATCAATTAAGTCTCTTACCCGGTTTTCAATTATAGTTGGAAAAACAATTTCAGTTGGCGTACCATATTTTTTAATAACATCATAAAGATTATATTGAAAATTGCCTTCGCGCACCAAAAGCTTGCCGTCTTTTGAAATATCGAAGTGGTTAGTGTTATATTCTTCAATTCCTAATTTCCAAAATTTTTTAAATCCGTTTTTACTTTTACTTGAACTTTTCATTTTTAAATTGCAAATGTTATATAAAATATAATAAAAAATAAATTTTTGTTTGTAAAATATTAATATATTTTAATTAATTAATTTATAGGTTATAATAAAGTTATGAAAAATATATTTAAAAAAGATTTAATTAAAAAATTATTAGAAAAAAAATATTTAACTTTAAAAGAAGTTAAAATTTTAGAAAAAGAATCTAAAAAATTTAAAAAATCTTTTGAGGAATTATTAATAGAAAAAGGAATATTAACAAAAGAAAATCTTTTAGAACTTAAGGCAGAAATTGCAAATATTGCAAAAGCTGATTTAAATTCTTTTATTGACAATTCCCTAATTAATCTTATTCCGGAAAGCATTATTATTAATGATTTTGTCTTGCCAATTA
Organism: Minisyncoccia bacterium; assembly: GCA_049968295.1. Taxonomy (GTDB): domain Bacteria; phylum Patescibacteriota; class Minisyncoccia; order UBA6257; family 2-01-FULL-56-20; genus JANWZH01. The sequence continues at coordinate 10,599 of JBMFRD010000006.1, read as the reverse complement.
AAAAAAATAACAATATTTTAACTTTAGCCCTAAATGATCCTTGGAACGAAAATGTTATTCAATTTATTAAAAAAACAACTGGTTTGGAAATAGAAGTTCAATATGCTTCAGCTAAAGACATTATTAATGCTTTTACAAATATTAAAAAATGGAGCGAAAATATTTTACCGGATACTTCTTTATATTTAAAGCAAGAAACTGATATTGGAGAATCAATTATAAAAACATTTAACCTTATTCTGCAAAACGCTGTTTCATCTAATGCTTCAGATATTCATATTGAACCTCAAGACAAAACTATTTTTGTTCGCTATCGAATTGATGGAGTTTTAAAAGACGCAGCCACTTTTCCAAAGGAAATTGCTCCGGCGTTAATTGCCAGAGTAAAAGTTTTAGCTAATTTAAAACTTGACGAACATCGCCTTCCTCAAGACGGTAGATTTAAACTTGAAATTAATAATAAAAAATATTCTTTCCGGGTATCTATTATGCCAATTTTTGATGGAGAAAAAGCCGCTATTAGAATTTTAGAAGAAGAAAGTAAAAGTTTTAATCTTAAAGATTTAGGATTTTCAGAAAAAAATATTGAAAAAATTACAAATGCAATTTATAAACCCTATGGCATGATTTTAGCCACTGGACCAACTGGCTCTGGAAAAACTACTACTCTTTACACCTTACTTAAAATGCTTAATAAACCCGAAGTAAATATTGTAACTATTGAAGACCCAATTGAATATCGACTGGAAAGAGCAAACCAAACTCAAGTTAAACCAGAAATTGGATTAACTTTTGCCAATGGTCTTCGCTCTATTTTAAGGCAAGACCCAAATATAATAATGGTTGGAGAAATTAGAGATAACGAAACAGCAGCTTTAGCAATTAATGCTGCTTTAACCGGACATTTGGTTTTATCAACCTTACACACTAATGATGCTAGCGGTGCCTTGCCCCGTTTGCTTGATATGAAAATAGAATCTTTTTTAATTGCTTCAACTGTTAATTTAATTATTGCTCAAAGATTAGTTAGAAAATTAAATGACGAGACAAAAATTCCATATAAGTTATCTCCGGAAGAAATAAATGATTTATCTAAATATGTAAATATTAATCGCTTAGTTGAAGTTTTCAAGAAAAATAAAATTATTGAACCAAATCAAAACTTAAAAGATGTAACTTTTTATCGCCCCGGTCCATCAAAACAATTTCCAGATGGTTATAACAATCGAATTGGCATTCATGAGGTTTTAGAAATCAATGATAATATTAAAAAATTAATATTTAAAGGAGCTAACGCTGATGAAATAAAAGAAGCAGCAATTCGAGATGGAATGATAACTTTACAAGAAGATGGATTTATTAAAGCCGCTTTAGGCATTACTTCTATTGAAGAAATTTTAAGAACCACTAAAGAATAAATAAATTATGTTTCCTTTTAAAAGAATAAGTTTGGAAGAAAAAATGTTTTTAGCCAGATATTTGGCTTTAATATTAAAAGCCGGCTTGCCAATTACCAGAGGATTTGAATTGTTAATCAAGCAATCAAAAAATAAATATTTAAAAAAAGTTTTAGAAAATATTTTAAATGATATAAATTCCGGAAAGCCAATTTCAGAAAGTATGTCCGAGTACCCTGAAGCATTTGATAGTCTTTTTGTGCATATGATTCAAGCTGGAGAAGCTTCTGGAAATTTAGAAGAAATTTTAGAAACTTTAGCTGAAGATTTAAAAAAATCAGTTGGTTTTAGATCAAAAATAATTAGCGCTATTATTTATCCTTCTATTATTGTGGCAATGATGATTATTGTTACAAATTTTATGGTGTTTTTTGTTTTTCCTAAAATATTAAAATTTTATGCTTCTTTAAATGTAAAAGTGCCAATGACCGCTCAAATTCTTATTTTTGTTGTTAAGTTTTCAATTGAAAATATTTTATATATTTTAGGTGGGTTGATTATTTTAATTATTTTTTTCATTTTTTGGGCAAAAACATTTCATGGCAAAAAATTTATTGATTGGTTAATAATTAAAACTCCTTTTTTAAAAAGCATTTCAACTAAAATATATTCTGTTCAGTTTGTTAGAACTTTTTCATCGTTATTAAAGTCAGGAATTCCAATGCCTAAAGCCTTAGAAATAACAGCAAGCACCTTAAATTCATTTTATTATCAAAATTCAATAACTTTATTAGCCGAAGGAGTAAGACAAGGCAAAAAAATTTCTTTAATGCTTGAAAATTATAAAAATCTTTACCCATCAATAATGGCTGAAATTTTTAACATTGGCGAAGAAACCGGACAATTAGCTTATTTATTAAAACAACTTTCAGAATTTATGGAAGCAGAAGTAAATAATGTTTTAGATAATTTATCCAAAATAATAGAGCCGGTTTTAATGGTTGTTTTAGCTATAGTCGTTGGCTTTGTTGCTATTGCCACGGTTCAATTAATTTATGCCTCAATTCAAGTTGTTCAAAGTTAAAAAAGGATTTTCTTTAATTGAAGTTTTAATTGCAATAAGTTTGCTGGCAATTATTTTAGTTTTAATTTTGCCGATTTGGCAATTTGAATTAATTAATAAAAGAATTTCAAATTTAAATATAGCAAATCGAATTGCTGCTTCAAAATTAGAAGAGTTAAAACAAGCAAAATTTAGCGGACTGCCAGAATTAGGAACAACAACTTTTTCTCATCCAGATTTAGCAAAATTAAATCAAGGCTCAGGATTAATTTTTGTTGAAAATTATTCAACAAGTTCATTAAAAAAAATAACCATAGAAGTTTTGTGGCAAGATAATCAAACTTCAACTTATAAAATTAATTATATTTTTAATAAAAATGAATAAGTTAAAAATTAACAACAAAGGATTATCTTTATTGGAATTAATTTTATCAATTTTTTTATTATCTATTTTAAGCTTGGGAATTATAATTTTATTTAATTTATACAAAGACTATCAATCCATAACCCCGATTTCTATTTCAAGATCTATTATTAAAAAAAGTCATTCTGAAAGTTTAAGTATTTTAAAACAAAATATTTTAGAAGCTCAAAATATTTTATCCAGCACAACTATTAATGGCCAAACTTATACCACTGACAACAAAACCTTAATTTTGCAATTAAGAAGCATTGATAATAATCAAAATATTATTATAGGCAATTATGATTTAGTTTTATTTTATGTTAGTTCAACTAATCCTTTTATATTATTTCAAAAAATAATTCCATCCGCTTATTCTGCCCGCAAAAATACTAATGCAGTTATAAATAATATGGTAAAAAACATTAATTTTGAATATAATACTCCTGAACCCAAAGATGCTAATTTAATAAAAATATCATTAGAAACCTCAAATAATTTTTCAGGTAAAGAAATTACAGAATCAAGCTATATTACCATTAAATTAAACAAATGAATTTTATTGTTAAAAAAGACGGACAGGCTTTTTTAGGATTAATTATTTTAATTTTAATTATTTATTTAATGCTGGTCATTACTTATTTTAATTCTAATTCTTTAAATACTATTTTAAGTTATAAAGAAAATTTAAATGAAAAAGTGTTTTATTTAGCTGAGTCCGGAATAAATTATGCTATTTTTCAAATAAAGCAAAATTTAAACTGGCAACAAACAAATGGAGAAATTCAATTAGAAGACGGATCTTTTGAAGCTCAAGTTATTAATAATAATGGATCAGAAAAAACAATTGAAGCTACTGGTTATTTCCCAAACAAAGCAAATTTTAAAGCTAAAAAAACAATCCGGGCAGTTATAACTAAATCTCCGGGCGCTTCTTCTTTTAGATACGGAGCTCAATCTGGATTAGGCGGCGTAGAATTAAATTCCAATGCTATTATTTTTGGAAATGTTTATTCTAATGGCAATATTGTTTGCTATTCAAATAGTTATATTGATGGCGATGGTTTTGCAGTTGGAACAATTAACCCTATTAATTGTCCTCGCGGCCAATCTAAAACAAATGTTTCGCCAGTAGATTTGCCTTATTTTGATACAAATTATTGGATATCTCAAGCTGAATCCGGAGGAATAATTAATGGTAATGTTTCTTATAATAGCGGCGAAAATTATCTTGGGCCCAAAAGAATTAATGGCAACTTAACTTTAAATACTAATTCTTCTTTAATTATAACTGGCCCAATTTATGTTACTGGCACAGTTGAATTAAATTCTAATACTAAAATTAAATTAGATGATTCATTTGATACTGATGGAACAGTTATTTTAGCTGAAAATAAAATTTCAGTTAATAATAATGCTTTAATTTTAAGACCAGAAAGTTTTGCAAATTTAAACCCAATTAATGATTCCAATAATCAGTGGAATGTAATTGGCGCAACTTATGGTTGGCAAGCAATAAATAAGGGCGTTGGCCAACCAACTGCGCCAGACACTACAAAATATATTTCCAGCTCTTTAAATAATCAAACTGCTGAATTTGATCTTGAAGATTTAAATAACGCTACTTCAGTTAGCAAAGCTGTTGTTTGGGTTTATGCAAAAAATAATGCCAGCTCATCCGGAGATATGCTTGGCATTGATTTAAAAATTAATAACTCTTATTTGGGAGAGCAAAGCATTGCTTTAACCACTACTTATCAATGGAAATCAGTTGAATTTAATTTTAGCAGTCCAATTACAAAAAACGATATTAATAGCGCCACAGTAAAATTAAGAGAAATAAAATCTGGCAATCAAGATGCTGTTGATGTTAGCGCTTTGTATGTTCAAACTAAATATATTAAAGAAAACGCTGGCTATTTAATGTTTGTAAGTAACAGACAAGATCAATTAGCTATTGAATTAAACGGCAATGCCAGCGGCGGAGTTTTTTATGCGCCTAATGGAATATTACAAGTAAATTCCAATTCGCACCCAGTTGCAATTACTGCTAAAAAATTAATACTAAATTCTAATGCTCAAATATGGTATGATGAAGGATTGCCAGAGCAAGGATTTACATCCGGGCCGGGCGGAACCTGGCAAATAAAACCCGGATCTTTAGTTATTGTAAATTAAAATTAATACATTAAAATGTTTATTTTAAATAAAAATGTTTATTTCAAATAACAACTTAAAACAAAAAAAATTAGGGTCTTTACTTATAAAAATCAGCAATTTTTTCAATAAAAAACAGGATTATTTATTAATCAAACCCTCAAAACAAGGTTTATATTTTTTAGCTTATGAATATTTAAAAGAAAAAGCTTTTATAAAAGCTGTTAATTTTATTTTTGTAGAAAATTTATTAGTAAAAATTAATGATGTTACAATTAAAAATTCTTTAATTTTCTTAATTCAGGAATTTATTAAAAAAAATTTAATTAATCCAAAATTAACTATTGGCATTATTCCTGAAGAAAAAGTTTTTTATAAATTAATTTCTTTAGAAAAAAATATTAATCCTCCGGCTGATTTAGAAAAAAATATTTTAAAAAATATTTCTGAAGTTAATACTCAAAAATATTCATTTTATTTTGAAAAAATTTATAAAAATTTAAATTATGATGATTATTCTGTTTGGATCACAGAAAAAAATTATTTAACTCAATTAAATGAATTTTTAAACTTGGCTAATTTAAATATAATTGGCTTTGAGCCGGAAAGCAAATTAATTACTAAAGCAATTTTACCTTATTTAAATCAAAAAGAAAGCTATTTAATTATTAACATTTTAAAAGAAAAAACTGTTTTTGTGATTTTAGCAAACCATATTATTTATTTTTCAGGAATATTAAATTTAGGAAAAATACATTTAGAAAACTCTTTAAAAGAAACTTTAAATAAATTTTTAGAAGAAATAAATAGGTTGTTGTACTTTTATACCATAAGCAATTATCCGCACAAACCTTCTTTTAAAATTAATAAAATTGTTTTTTTGGGAGATGCAAATCCAGATTTCGTTTCTTTAATTTCTTTAAATACAAAATTAAAAATTGAAAGCCCTAAATTTTGGGAAGATTTAAAATTTAAAAATGAATTTATTAAACAAACCATTTTAGAAAACAAATCTGAATTTTTACCTTTAATTGGAGGAATAAATAAATACTAATTTACAAAACTTAACCAATGATTGTATTTTTTTATTTCTCCATAAACAATTTTTTGATAAGTATTTTTAATTAAATTTGTTATTTCGCCTACTTGGCCATTGCCAATAACTTGATTATCAATTTTATAAATTGGGGTTATTTCAGCTGCTGTGCCGGTAAAAAAAGCTTCATCAGCATTTTTAATTTCTTGGGGTTTAATATTTTTTTCAATAAGTTTAATTTTAAAATCCCGGGCTAAATTTATTACTGTTTTTCTTGTAATTCCCGGCAAAATTGATCCTAAGGCTGGAGTATAAATAATTTTATTTTTAACCATAAAAATATTTTCTCCCGGACCTTCAGCAACAAAACCTTTGTAATCTAAAAGAATTGCTTCTTCAAATCCGCTTTTTTTGGCATCTAATGTAGCCAGTACCGAATTAATATAATAACCGCAAGCCTTAGCCTCTGAAATAACTGATCCGGGATGCAAGCGAATAAATTTTGAAATCTTAGCTTTAATTGGTTTTTCGCCTAAATATTTTGGGAAAGGAACTGTAATTATGGCTAAGTTAGATTCTAAATTGGCTATATCTAATTTAACTTGTGGATTTAAAAAAACTATAGGCCGAATATAACATTCTTTTAATTTATTAATTTTTATTGTTTTTAAAACCGCGCCTATAACTTCTTCTTTAGAAAAATTAATTTTAATATTTAAAAATTTTGCTGAATTAAATAATCTTTCAATATGCTCTTTTAATCTAAAAACCGCTGGGCCATTTTTAGTCTGGTAACATCTAATGCCCTCAAAAACTCCAGTGCCGTAATGCAAAGTGTGCGACAAAATATCAACTTTAGCTTGTTTTTGATTTATAAATTTTCCATTTAACCAAACTTTCATTTTTTTAATAATAGCACAAAAATATTTAATTTAAAATTTTAATTATTTAATTTCCATTTTAGAAAAAATAAAACTAGCCGTGCTAACAAAAATTAATGATGCAAATAACAAAACAAATAAATCTATAAATCCATTAAAATGAGAATTTAAAATCAAAGCCCAGCGCAAGCCATCAATACCGTAAGACAAAGGATTAAATTTAGTAATAATTTGCAAAAATTCAGGTAAATTATTTAAAGGGAAGATTGCGCCGGAAAACAAAAATGTAGGCATAACCAAAAAACTCATAATTAATTGAAAACCTTGAGTATCATTTAAAATTGAAGCAATAAGCGTACCTAAAGCAGAAAAAACAAAAGAAATTAAAAACATAAAAAATAAAGCTAATGATAAATAAATCCAGCTCATAGGCCTAAAACCAAAAAGCAAAGAAATTAAAAAAACTAAAAAACCTTGAAAAGCCGAAGTAGTTGCTCCGCCTAAAATTCTGCCTAAAATTATTTTCCATCTCGAAACCGGTGCAACAAAAGTTTCTTTAATAAAACCAAATTGTTTATCCCAAATTAAATCTATTCCAGAAAAAATAGCAGTAAATAAAATACTCATTCCAATAATTCCCGGGGTTAAAAATTCGATATAATTTACTCCCCCGGCTTTTTGGAAAACCGGCCCAAAACCAAAAGAAAAAGCCAAAAGAAATAAAAGAGGTTGAATTAAAGAACCAATTATTCTTGATTTTGACCGCCAATATCTTTTAATTTGTCTTAAAAAAAGAATATAAATTACCCTCATGTTTTTTATCTTTTATTAAATCTTCTTCTTAACCGCATTAAACCTAAAGAGTCTGCTCCCTCTTCTCTTAAGGTATGACCAGTTAAATTAATAAAAGCTTCTTCCAAAGAATCAGCCCTAACTTGCTTTTTAATATTTTCCGGAGAATCTAAAGCAATAATTTTGCCTTTATCAATAATTGCTATTTTATTTGCTATTTTTTCAGCTTCTTCAATATAATGAGTAGTAAAAAATACAGTAATACTTTCTTTTAAATTTAAATCTTTTATATAAGACCAAATATGATTACGGGTTTGCGGATCTAATCCTAAAGTTGGTTCATCTAAAAATAAAATTTTAGGATGATGCAAAAGCCCACGAGCAATTTCTAATCTTCTTTTCATTCCTCCAGAAAAATTTTTTACAAAATCATCTTTTCTTTCCCAAAGTTCAACAAATTTTAAAAGCTGTTCAATTCTTGCTTTTAATAAATTCTTGTCCAGCCCATATAAAACACCATGAATTTCCATATTTTCATAAGCAGTAAGTTCATCATCAATGCTTGGATCTTGAAAAACAATTCCAAAAGATTTTCGAGCTTCATTAGGATTTAAAACCACGTCATAACCATTTAATTTTATTTTACCAAAACTAGGATGGAGCAGGGTGGTAATCATTTTAATAGTTGTAGTTTTTCCAGCTCCATTTGGTCCTAAAAAGGCAAAGATTTCTCCTTTTTTTACGTCAAAAGAAATATTATTTACCGCTATAAACTCTTCATTTTTTAATTTAAATTTTTTTGTTAAATTTTTAACTTCAATAATATTCATAAATACTCATAGCTTATAATAACATTTAAAATAATAATTATTATAACAATTATTTTAAAATAAGCAATTTTATAAATTTATTTGTATTTAAAATATATTTTATTAAAATATATTTAATAATGAATATCCAAAAATTTAAAAAATATTTTGATATAAAATTTATTAAATTTTTAAATGAAAAGTTTAAAAATGATTTTAAATTCATAAAAAATAATTATTTAAACTTATACTTTAATCATCTTATTAATTTTGCCGAAAAAGGAAAAAGAATAAGATCATTTATTTTTTATTCTATTGCATCTGCTTACAATAAAAAAAACAAAGACTGCTTAAAAATAATGATTAGTTTAGAGCTCTTACATTTATTTGCTTTAATTCAAGACGATATAATGGATAAAGCTAAGACCAGAAGAGAAACTTTAACCTTAAATTATTTTATTTATAAAAATTCAAAAATATTTTTAAACAAAAATAAAAAGGATTATTCTAATAATATAAGCATTTTGCTAAGCGACATTGTTTTTAATATTTTTTATAATAATATATCTAATTTAAAAAATAATATTAAAAAAGAATTTTATAAAATGATTAATGAAGTTTTAATAGGCCAATTTTTAGATATATTTTTAGCCAACGAAACAAATCTTAATTCTAATTTTAAAGATATTAAAAATAAAACGCTTAAAAAAACAGCTTATTACACTTTTGTGCGTCCTTTAATAATTGGCGGTATTTTTTGTAATTTAAAAAGTAAAGAATTAAAAAAGTTAGAAAAAATAGGAATTTTAATGGGAGAGATTTTCCAAACTCAAGACGATTTATTTGATTATTACTTATCAGAAGACAAACAAGATAAAGATAGATTTAATGATTTAAAAGAGGGACAAAAAACTTATATAACTTATTATATTTTTAACAAAACAAGCATTGGAAAAAATTTTTCAAGATTTTTTTATAAAAAATTAAATCAAAAAGATAAACAATATTTAAATAAATTAATAACAGAAAAAAGCGGGGTAAAAAAATATATTGAAAATATTATTAATTTAAAAAGTAATAATGCTCAAAAAATTATATCTTCCTTAAAAAATAAAAAAGTTAGGCAAAATTTAAAATATATTTTAAACTTAATAATCAATAGAAAAAGTTAACTATGAAGAATAGTGATGATTTAAAAAATATAATTTCTTATTATGGCAAACATTATTATTATGCAACTTTATTTTTCCCCAAAAAAATAAAAGAAAAAGTTATTATCACCTATGCTTTTGTAAGAAGATTAGATAATATAGTTGACGATCCTTTTTTATCTTTTAAAGAAAAAAGTGAGAGGTTTAAAGAATGGGAGCTTGAATTTAATAAAGTAATTTTAAATCAAAATTCTAAATTTAAAGAATTAAAGTTGTTTTATCAAATTATTAAAGAAAAAAATATTCCTATAGAATACGTTAAAGCTTTTATAAATAGTATGAAATTTGATTTAAATCCGGTAAGAATTAAAACTTTTAAAGAATTGGAAAAATATATGTATGGTTCAGCAACTGTTGTTGGTTATTTTTTGCTTTATATTTTTGACTGTTATCAAGAATATTTAAAAGAATATGCAAAATCTTTAGCAGAAGCAATGCAGTTAACTAATTTTTTAAGAGATATAAAAGAAGATTTAAGTTTAAATAGAATTTATATTCCGGAAGAAATTTATCAAAAATACGATTTAAAAGAATCAGATTTTTTAAAATTAAAATTTAATGATAAATTTAAAAATATGATGCAAGAATTAATTTTAATAAATTTAAAACTTTATAAAAAGGCAAGGCTTGGAATTAAAAAGCTGCCTTTTAAAGTTAAATTCCCTGTTTTTTATGCTTCAAATTTATACCAATCAATTTTAAATGAAATTAAAAATAACAATTACGATGTTTTTAATTTTAATTATAAGCTAAAATTAAAAACAAAAATTTTAATTTTTATTAAGTCGTTTTTTTATTTTTTAATTAATAAATATGAATAAAAAAGTTGTTATAATTGGTTCTGGAATAG
>JBMFRD010000005.1:0-20400 GCA_049968295.1 Minisyncoccia bacterium | reverse complement strand
GATGACGGAAAAGAAAAAGATCGCCACAGCTTATCCCGACTGGTCGGGGCTCGCCTATAGCTCGCTCGCGATGACGGCGTTTTTATCATTGCGACCCCGAAGTATCAGAGAAAATAATTTTACCGCTTCACTCAAATTCAAAAATAAAAAGACAAAACAATAAAAACATAAAGCCCAAAAAGCAAAACGCAAAATAAATTTTATTTTACTTTTATCAAAAATTTTATAGAATTAAATTTGGCGGGGTGCCGGAGTGGTTGAACGGGCCGCACTCGAAATGCGGTATCCCAATTTTGGGATCGTGAGTTCGAATCTCACCCCCGCCGCAATAGCTCTTATTTTTTAAAAATTTTAATTAAAACTGAAATTAAAAACAAAACTCCACCGGAAATAATAATTAATGGTCCGGCTGGAAAACCATAAAAATAATTTAATAATATCCCTAAAATAGTTGAGCTAATACCCGCAAAAACTGACCAAATTTTATAATTTTTTAAATTTAAACTTATGTTTTTGGCAAAAGCCGCAGGAATAGCAACTAATGCCGCAGTAATTAATCCGCCCACTAAATAAACTCCCAAAGCAATAATTAAACCAACGTTTAATAAATATAGAAAATTATATAAACGAACATTTATGCCGATGGACTGGGCTAAATCTTCATTAATATTTATAAGCATAATTTGTGAATATATTTTTTGAGTTAAAAATAAAACCACACTTGAAATTAAAACAACAAATATTGTTTCTGCAAAAGAAATATGATTAATATTTCCAATTAAAGCTGCTTCAGCTTTTTCAATTGGCAAAATAAGTAAAGCCAAACCAATACCAAAAGCAAAAATAATTGCGGTTAAATTTTCAATAGGCAATTTTGTTTTTCTTTCTAAAAACCATATTAAAAATACACCTAAAAGCACAAAAGGAAAAATGCCAATAAATAAGCTAAAACCATAAATAATAGAAAGCGCTGCACCGGGCAAAGTTAAATGAGCCAAGGGTCCAGCAACTACTGACATTTTGCGTGAAAGCATTAATGTTCCCAAATAAGCCGCAACACTGCCAATAAAAATTCCACTAATTAAACTTAAAATTAATTGATTATTCATATTATTAATGTTTATAAAATTTAATCTTCATTCCAAAAAGATCTTCTAAATTTTTCTGGGAAACAACTTCTTTAGGCGGACCAAAACAAAGGTGCCCGCGCCGGCTTAAACATAAAACCTTATCTGTAAATCCAAAAACAATATTTAAATCATGAGTAACTAAAATAATTGTTAAATTTTCTTCATCCCGTATTTTTTTAAGCAAAGAATAAATAGTTTCACCTCCGCCCAAATCAATGCCGGTGGTAGGCTCATCTAATAAAAGAATTTCAGGATTATTAATTAATGTCCAAGCCATTAATATTCTTTGAAATTCGCCGCCAGACAAATTGCCGATATTTTTATATAAAACATTTTCTCCTAAACCAACCAAAGACAAATATTTCAAAATTTGGTCTTTATTTAGAACTTCTTTTTTTAGAGAAAAAAAATCTAAAACAGTTAAAGGCAAATTTTTTAAACTTAATTGGCTTAAGCCCTGCGGTAAATAACCAATTTTATATTTTTTATCCCAAACAATTTTTCCTTCGTAAGGCAAAAGCCCCAAAAGAGTTTTTAATAAAATAGTCTTCCCTGCTCCATTTGGCCCTAAAATAGTAAGAATTTCACCTTGATTAAGATTAAAAGAAATATTTTTAATAATTTCTTCTTCGCCTAATTTAACTTTTAAATTTGAAACTTCTAAAAGCATTTTTTTATAGTTTATATATTTTTAAATTAAAAGTCAAATGCAGACATATAACTACAAATATAGCACTTTAAAATTTTAAAAATCTAAAAAAAATTATTAAATATTATAAAAATTTAATTATTGAAAAAATACATTAAATAACCAAAAATAGCTGCTATTAATTTTTTATCTTAGGAGCGTATAATTCTTTATTTATTTTTCTTTCAAAACAAAATTCGCCACTCTCATAATTCCAATTATCATTATTAAATATTTGCGGTTTTATGGGCGCGGAATAAGGTTCTTTTAAAAACTTAGGCGCGGGTTTATTGAAAACAGCACATAATTCAAAAACTAAATTTTCTTTATCTTTAATATTATATTTATAATCACTTTTAGTTTGAGGATCTTTTGGCAAAGAATAACCAAAATTTAAATCTTTTAAATCATTTAAGCTTTGCGGTAAATTTCCTTTTTGTTCCCAATAAGTAAAAATCTGATATTGAATATTTTGCAAATCAGAAATTTTTTGTTCGTCAAATTTTATTAAGCGGGCGGTTTGCGGCGAACCAAAAACAATAAAAGCAAAAATAATAGAAATTAAAATTATAGCGCTTAAAATTATGGCAATGTATTTATTATTTTTTGAGGAAATTTTGTTGCGAATATCATTTAAATAATACCAAAATATAATTCCGGAAACTAAAAATATAGTTAAAGCTTTTAATATAAACCGCGTAGTTATTTCGCCATTTAAAAAATTATTAACAATGCTTACTAAATCTCCAGTCATTATAATGCCAGCAACAAAAAGAGTAAAATAAACCAGCCATTTTCTTATTTTAGAATCTTTAACTTCGGGTTCGTTATTATAAATTTTATTTAAATAAAAAGATAAAATCATAAAAAGAGGAAAAATAATTATTAAAGAAGATAAAGCAAACTTAACTTCTTTGGGAAAAGCGTAATAATTAGAATAATTATTTAAAACATCCGGAAAAAAATAATTAATATATTGCCAAATTAAAGTAATAAAACTTATTGTTGACCAATAAAGGGTAATTATTACAAAAAAATGCAAAAATAAATCGCGCGGAATATTTCTTTTTGACGCTGATAAATTTAAATTATCTTGTTCCATAAAATAATTATGGCACTTTAAAAAAATAAAGCAAGCAATAAATTTTTGATTTTATATAATTTTTGAATATAATTTATAATGAGAGACAATTAAAATAAATCCGTCTCTGGGAAAAAATAATTCTGCTAAAAATCTGCTTCCAGTGGAAAAGATAGAATTAAAATATAATTAAAAATTGGAGGCGTGGCTGAGTGGTTGAAACGGGCAGTCTTGTCTGCCAAAGTGTATTTCTTCACTATTTCGGTAACAGTTTAGTAGGATAGTAATATAGTAATAAGGTCGAAAAAATTATCAACTAATCCTGCCAATTAAACTGTTATCTATGAATAAATCTATCAAATCAGCTTTAACCAGTAAATGGCTGTTAGTAGTTCAATAATATGAACTGATTAAACAAAAATGGTACTTGTTAAAGACTTCCTAATATTGAATGGGTGTCAGGCAGGTCCTTTTGTGAATTATTATAGCGCTGTTTACTCTACCAAAAGTATCAACAAAAGTGTAAACAACTCTCGGAAATCTTACATATTATAATCAAATTGGTACGGTTTTGCGAACTTTAATATTTTGAAACAAAAAAGGCCTTGAGTACTCCCACTCTCAAGGCCCGGCAATGATCTATAATGATCTATGTTGAATTTATCACGTGTTATCCGTGATCTGCTTATCCACAATCTCCTCGCTCTGTAGAGCGTGGACGATTTCTTTGGCGACTCTCTCAATAGGAATCAGCTTCGGCTTTGGCCCTTGATAACCTTGATAAAAAGGTGTGTCCACTGCCGCCGGAGCGACACGATGCACCTTAATCTTTCGTTTAATAATCAAGGGATCGTTTCTCATTCCTTCTATCAGCCAGTCCTCGGCACTGATCACGCTAGCGTGGTAATGTGCTTGCAGGAATGGCGGAAACTGACCCTTGAGACGAGTGATGGCTGACGAAATAAAAACAAAGCATCCGCCGTCCTTGAGCTTCGGAGTCATGCACTGGAAGACGTTGAGTACGCCGACCTGGTGCATATTGATCTCGCTTCTGTACTTATCGAGTGATAGTTGCGAGAGCGGATGCTTAATTGCATCCTGGAATCCGTTCGGCGGACAATGACCAACGGCATAGATGATGCCATCGAGTTTATAGAAATCGAAGTTATTATTAGAATACATCACCAACGTATTCCTATCACTGACATCATCGATCACGTCCACCAATGCCCCATCTCGGGACAATTCTTTCTTGACCTGCTGATGCTGGTGTTCTCTTACTAAAGCGATGACGCGGTGGCCAGCAGCAATTAATTGCCGCACAACCTCTTTTCCAATCGAACCAGCTGCCCCGAAAATCACGTAATTATTCATATTTTTTTCCTCCTTTTAACAAGTTTTTTCAAACGTGCTACAATTATTATATCATAAAATAATTTTACAGTCAATATAATAACAAAGTCTTTAATCTGGATATACCTACTACCTACAATGACTCTGATAAAAAAAATAAATTGTTTTAAGTCTTTTTTCAAGTCTTTATAGAATCCAAAATGTATCTAAGGTGATGCAATGCGATCAGACGATGGTGAAATTTTAAAAAATTGTAATGGTATGGTAATGGTATGATACTCTGTTTGATTTTATATAATTGTTGAATATAATTTATAAGTGACATCAAAACTAAATTCGTTTCTGGATAAAAAATAATTTTGCTAAGATCCACCTTTGATGGAGAAATCGGAATTAAAATATTAAAATATAATTATATAATTAAAAATTGGAGGCGTGGCTGAGTGGTTGAAGGCACCGGTCTTGAAAACCGGAATCCGAGCAATCGGATCGGAGGTTCGAATCCTCCCGCCTCCGCAAATAAAATTTTAAACTTAATTTAATAATTAAAACTTTTTCCATAAAAAACTTGACAATAGCAAAAATAACTACTAAATTATAAAAAGCATTTTGACAACAAGAAAGGAGAACGAAATGCATAGGCATACTGCTGATCTTTTCAAAAAAATAGTAGAGGAATTAGATAGAAATAATTTTACTATTAAAGAAATTATCGAAGAATTCTGTTCTTGTTCAGAAATTAAAGTTTTAGATCCTGATATTAAACCAGTCAGGTTCACAACCAAAGATTTGAAAGTTTTAATTAAATTAGGATTAATAGAATACGATAAAACAGATAAGTGCTATAGAATTTCTGAAAAAGGAGCTAGACTTTATGAAAATATTGAAAATATTTATGACGCTGAAGACGTCCTAAGCCTCCAAGAATTTATTTTTGATAATAATCATCAAGAATAAAAAACAAAAAGCTCGCCTTTATAGGCGGGCTTTACTTTTTAAAAAAATAAATTAAGATAATTTAATGAATTTTAATTTAACATTTTTTAATAATATTATTTCTATTTTAGGAGTTTTAGGACAATTATTATTGCTTGGTTTAATTATTATTTTAATTTTTAAAAAAGAATCTAAAATTTTTATTTTTTTAAAAGAAAATTCTTTTTTGTTAGCTTTTATAATTGCTTTTACCGCTACTTTGGGCAGTATTTTTTATTTTGAGATTTTTAAAGTTGAGCCGTGTTTGCTCTGTTGGTATCAAAGAATTTTAATGTATCCGCAAGCTTTAATTTTAGGTTTAGCTTTATATAAAAATGATAAAAACATTAAAAATTATATTATTTTTTTATCTATAATTGGCTTGGGGATTGCTTTGTACCATAATTTAATTCAAATTAATTCTAATTTAAACACAATTTGCTCAATAAATTCTAATTTAAGTTTTGGTGATTGCTCTTCAAAATATATTATTGGTTTAAATTATATTACTATTCCTTTTATGAGTTTATTAAGTTTTAGCTTGATTTTGGTTTTAATGTTATTTAATAAAAATAAAAACATTGAATAAAAAATTAAAATAACGCATAATTAACTTATGGAAATAATTTTAATTATTTTAATTAGTTTAATTTTAATTGGCTTAATTATAGCTTTAAAAAAAATCAGCGAATTTTCATCTCAAAAAAATTCTTTAGATTTAAATCAAAATCAAGCGCTTTTAATGCTTCAAAATCAAATTAACGATATTATTAAAACTTTAGATAAAAAATTAAGCGAGTCCACCGAAGTGATTCATAATCGTATGAGCGAAACTTCAAAAATAACCCGCGATATTATTAAAGAAGTAACTTTAGAATTAACCAAATTAAACGAAGGCCAAAAACAAGTTTCTAATTTAGCTGATCAATTAAAAACTTTGGAAGATATTTTAAAAAATCCAAAACAACGGGGAATGCTCGGCGAATATCTTTTAGAAAACACCTTAAAAAATATTTTGCCACCTACGAATTATCAAATGCAATACCCTTTTTCCGATGGCACAAAAGTTGACGCAGTTATATTTTATCAAGATAAAATTATTCCGATTGACTCAAAGTTTAGTTTAGAAAATTATAATCGTTTAATTGAAGCCCGCGCTCCGGAAGAACGGCAAAAATTTGAAGATGCCTTACGTAATGACTTAAAAACCAGAATTGATGAAACCTCAAAATATATAAAACCCGGAGAAGGAACTATTGATTATGCTTTAATGTATATTCCTTCCGAAGCGCTGTATTATGATCTTTTAATTAATAAGGTTGGCTCATTGGCTCAAAAAAATTTAATTGAATATGCTTATGAAAAAAAAGTAATAATTGTTTCTCCTACTTCTTTTGGCGCTTATTTAACTACTATTTTTTTAGGAATGAAACAAATAGAATTTAACAAATCCACTCAGGAAATTTTAAAAAATATTAATGCTTTAGCCAAACACTTGGCTAACTATGAAATTTTATTTGAAAAATTAGGACAACATTTAAATACGGCTTTATCTACTTACCAAAAAACAAAAAATGAATTTCAAAAAATAGATAAAGATGTTTATAAAATTAGCGGCGAAACAATTAGCGCTCAAAAATTATTATTTGCTGATAATGAAAATAAAGATTTAGAAATTAAAGAATAATTTATTATTTTTTCTTTTTTCTTAAAAAAGCCGGAGTGTCCCAAATATCTTCATCTGGTTTTTCTTCAGTTTTTGAAGAATTTAAATCAGCATTATTTTCTTCTTTTTCGTCTTTTAATATTTTATTTTCCAATTCGGCTTTTTTATTTTCTTCTTTATTTTTAAAAGGAAAATTGGTTTTGTTTAAATTAAATTTTAAAGGCGCTGTTTTTTCTTCAACTTCAAAATTTTGTTCAAAATTTTTTGGCAAAAAATTAGAGTTTAAAGCCGAATGAATTTTTGAACCGCCAAATAAAGAAACTGAGGTGGCTCCGCCATTTAAACCAGTAGCAATTAAAGTTATTTTTAATTGTCCGGGTTTTAAATTTTTATCATAATAAGTTCCAAAAATAATTTTTGCGCCGGGATCAGCGGTTTCAGCAATTTTAGAAGCCGCTTCGTAAATTTCTGACATTTTCATATCTTTAGTTCCAGCCACGCTAAAGACGATTCCTTTTGCGCCTTCAGCAGTAAATTCTAAAAGTGGAGAATTTAGTGCCGCTTCTACAGCTAAAGTAGCCCGATTTTGACCCGAAGCAATACCAACTCCAACCACTGCTGTTCCAGCATCTTGAACCACGGATTTAATATCAGCAAAATCCAAATTAATAATTCCCGGCACAGCAATAATTTCAACAATGCCTAAAATTGCATTTTTAAGCACTTCATCAATTGCGGCAAAAGCTTTTAAAATTGAAACGTCTTTATTAATTAAAGAAAAAATTTTGTCGTTTGAAACCACAACCAAAACATCAACTTTATCTTTAAGTTTCATTAAAGCTTCTTCGGCAATGCGCGCTCTTTGGCTACCTTCAAAAGAAAATGGCTTAGTAACAAAAGCTAAAGTAATTGCTCCATTTTGACGGGCAATTTCAGCCACTACTGGCGATGCTCCTGATCCGGTTCCACCGCCTAAACCAGCAGCCAAAAAAACAATATCTGCGCCTTTTAAAGCTTCTTCAATTTCATTTCTGTTTTCTTCAGCTGCTTGTCGGCCTAATTCCGGATTCATTCCAGTGCCTAAACCCCGAGTTAAATTTTTGCCAATATAAATTTTTTTTCTGACATTACAATGATCCAAATCCTGATGATCGGTATTTATAGCAATAAATTCCACTCCAGAAATAAAATCACGATTCATTCTGGAAACAGCATTTCCTCCTCCACCGCCAATACCAATGACTTTAATTATTGGCAAACTGCTATGATAAGTTTTAATTTTATTTTTTGATTTAACTTTAGATTTAGATTTAGATTTTTTTAAAGGTTTTAAAACTTTTAAAGTTAAAGCTTTGCTATTTTGATGAGTTTTATTTAAATCCAAATTTTTTTTATTAATTTTGTTTTTTGGTTTTTGTTTTTTCATATTTTAAAATAATAACTGGTTTTTAAAAAATATTCAAGAAAATTAAAAATATTTAAGGGTTAAAATAACTAAACATTTTTTTAATTTTTTGAGTTATTGATTTTTCGCTTGGCAGCCATTTTTCATAAAAAGATCCCCATAAAACCAAACCCAAAACATTAATATATTCCGGATCATTTAAAATATTTTTAGCATCTTCATTGTTTTCGTCAAAAACAAATTCTTCGCTAAGCGGTGTTCCAATTTGACAAGATAATTTTAACTTTTCCTTGGCTAAATTAGTTAAACCGCGCATTTTTGATCCACCGCCAACAAAAACCGCACCACTGGATAATTCTAAATTTTTTCCGCACATTTTTATTTCTTTATTAATTAATTCAAAAATTTCATCTAATCGGGCTTCAATAATTTCAGCTAAAAATTTTTTAGGAATAATATTTTTTTCTTCTTTGGAAAAATTGCTTAAATCAATTTTTTCTTTAGAACTAACTTCTTTAGCTAAAGCCGCGCCTTGTTCAATTTTTATTTTTTCAGCTAATTCATATGGAATTTTTAAACCAATAGCAATATCGCCGGAAATATTTGAACTGCCAATTGGCAAAACTTTAGTGTGAATTAATTTATTTTCTAAATATATAGCCAAGCTTGTTGTTCCGGCTCCTAAATCAATTAATATTACGCCTAATTCTTTTTGGATTTTAGAAAGAGCTGAGCGAGCTGAACTTATTGAATTCAAAATAAAACCTTTACTTCTTCCTCCGGATAAAGAAACAGCTTTTTTTAAATTAACAATATATTGGCTAAATATATCAACTACTAAAGATTTTACTTCTAATCTGCTTCCGGATAATCCCACTGGATCAAAAATTCCACCGACGCCATCAATAATAAATTCCTGAGGAATATTATGAAGGATTTCTCGATTTGGACCAAGATTTATAGCATCAGATAATTTTTTAACTTTTTCTACTTCTTCAAAAGATATTTCGCCACTGCCGTTTGAAATCCCTACTGCGGCTTGCGAAATTTGAACTTTTATATCTGGAGAACCAATATTAACATAAATATTTTTTAAAGCCCGTTTTTCAATTTGTTTTACTTCTCCCAATATTTTAGACAAAGATTTATTAACTTCAGTTAAATCAACAATAACTCCACGTCGCATTCCGGAAACATTAGCGCTTAAAACATTGCAAATTTTCGGCAAGCCGTTTTCATTTCGAGCGATGACTGCTCTTATTTTTGATGTGCCAATATCTAAACCGCAAAGTAATTCCATTTTAAAAAATATTATAATCGGCCTAAAATTTCCTGTTCTTTTTTCTCCATTTTTATAATATCATTTTTTTTAAAATGATTAAAGCCTAATAAGTGTAAAACTGCATGCGTTAATAAATGCTTTAATTTTTCTTCTTTTTTTATTATTTTTTTATTTAAATAAATTTCGCCCAATGGCGGTTTATTTTTGCCTTGAATAAAATCTTTTGGCCAATTAAAAGCTAAAACATCAGCTTCTTTATTTAAGCCAAAAAAATGTTTTTTTAGCTTGCGCATAAAAATAGAATTTGCAACAAAAACTAAAGGAGGGTTATATTTTAAAAAAAATTTTTTAAATTTTTTTTCTTTTTTTAAAATTTTTAATATTTTATTTAAATTTTTTTTTATTTTTTTATCTAAAATTTCATCAGAATTTTTTTTCATTTTAAGCTTTGCTCAATTAATTCTTTAACCACTTGACCATCAACTTGGCCTTTAAAATTTTTCATAATTTCTCTAATTAAAGAGTTGAAATCATTAAAACCTTTTGCTTTTAACTCTTCAATAATTTTTAAAATTTCTTCAGAACTTAATTGAGCTGGAGCATATTTTAAAAGAATATTTATTTCTTTTTGAGCATTTTCAACTAAATCTAATCTATTTCCTTTTACAAATAATTCTTTAGCCTCTTTTCTTTTTTTAATTTCTTTTTGAATAATTTGAATAATTTCATCTAAAGAAATATTGTTGTTTTGAGCTCTTTTTTTAATTTCATAATTATGAATTTCAGACAAAAGTAAACGCAAGGTTTGGATAGTTAAATCATCCTTATTAATTTGCGCATTTTTTAAATCGGATTTAATTTGCTCTAAAAGCTCCATAAAATTAAATCAAAAGCCCTAATTTTTTCTTTTTTTCAAACTCTTTTTTCTTTTCACTGCGATAAATTGCTGAACGTCTTTTTTTAAGCTTACTTTGAGGCCTTTCTCTAAATTGCCTTTTTCGGGCTTCAGTTAAAATTCCGCTTTGTTTAACTTTTTTAGTGAATCTAAAAATTAAAGACTGCACAGATTCACCTTCTTTTTTTCTAACCTCAATTGCCATAATTTTTAATTTTATTATATATTTCTTCAATCGACTCTTTGGGTTTATTTAAAACTACTGAATGAATTGATCCTCCGCCATCATTTAAAAAGCGCGGCATAATATGAATGTGTAAATGATTTATAGCTTGGCCAGCAACTCGACCATGATTAATACCAATCGTAAAACCATCCGGATGAATTGTTTTTTTAAGCAAAGCCGTAACTTCTTTTACCGCGCTAAACAATTGTAATATATTATTCTTATTTAAGTCAAGAATAGTATTACAATGTTTTTTAGGAATAACTACAGTATGAGCTGGCGCGTGCGGATTAATATCTAAAAAAGCTAAAGCATTTTTATTCTCGTAAATAATTTTAGCTTCAATTTCTTTATTAATAATTTTACAAAAAACACAATCAATCATTTTTTTAAATGTTTTTAATATATTTTTTAACTGATTCAGTTAATTTATTTAAAGGAACAGTTTCCTGAAGCCCGGAGCGCATATCTCGAATAATAATGGTTCGATCAAAAACTTCTTTTTGGCCAATAATTAAAGCTAAATCAGCCTGCGTTTTATTAGCTTGGCGAAGTTGCGCTTTTAAAGATTCTTTTTCCTGCGTTTCAACAAAAGCAATTCCAGCTTGGCGAAGCTGCTGCATAATTAATAAGGTTTTTTTCTTGGCTAAATCTCCTAAATGAATAATAAAAACTTTTTTGCCTTGACGTTCGGGTAATTTAATTTGTTGAGCTTTCATTACATAAATTAACCTTTCTACTCCCAAAGCTGCGCCCAAGCTTGGCAAAATTCCTTTATTAAAATTTTCAGCTAAATAATCATAACGGCCTCCTCCGCCCAAAGAACCAATTTCAGAGCCAATTCCTTCAATGCCAAACTCAAAAACAGTTTTAGAATAATAATCTAAACCCCGAACTAATGTGGGATTTAAACTATAAGGAATATTTAACTCATCTAAATATTCTAAAACATTTTTAAAATGATCTCGACAACTAGAACATAAACTATCTAAAATATTTGGAGCTTCTTTTTTAATAGGCTCGCAAATTTCATTTTTGCAATCTAAAACTCTTAAAGGATTGGTTTTAATTCTACGAGCGCAATCTTTACAAATATAAGCTGAATTTTTTTTGTAATATTCTTCTAATTTTTTAATATATTTTGGACGGCAAGTTTGACAGCCAATAGAATTAAGATTAACAATAAAATTTGAAATTTTTAATTCTTTTAATAAATCCACAGCTAAAACAATAGCTTCAGCATCATAAAGCGGATCTGATTTTTTTCCTAAAATTTCATAACCTAATTGATAAAATTGCCTTAATCGACCAGCTTGCGGATTTTCATGTCTAAAAAATGGGCCAAAATAATAAAGCTTTTGAGGTTGAGGCAATTTATCTAAATTATTTTCAAAATAAGCTCTTAAAATTGGCGTGGTGCCTTCAGGCCTTAAAGCCAACAAATCTCCGCCTTTGGTTTTTAAAATATACATTTCTTTTTCAATAATATCTGTTTCTTCCCCTACTCCTCTTTTAAAAATATCTGCATATTCTAAAATTGGAGTGGTAATTTTTTTAAATCCATAAAATTCAACAACTTCGCGAAAAACTTTATAAATTCGATCATACCACTTTTCTTCGCTTGGCAAAATATCCCGCATTCCTTTTGGGGTTTGCAATAATATTTTTGATTTTTTATTTTTTAATTTTAATTTAGTTTTAGCTTGCATCTAAATTAATAATAATTTGGCGCGGCAAAAACACTAAAAGAAGTTATGGGCCAAAGACGTAAACGAGCAATACCCACAATATTATCTTTTTTTAATACTCCCCAATCCCGAGAATCATAACTATAAGAACGATTATCGCCCAACACAAAATATTCATCAGAATTTAATTTAAATTCAGACGGTTTTCCAGAACGAATTTCGGTTTTAATCCAACCAGTTAAATAAGGTTCGTTTAAAACAAATCCATTAGGATGCTCTTTATTAAAAACAAAAATTTTATTTTCTTGAATTTTTATAGTTTCATTTGGTAAGCCAATAACCCGTTTAATAAAATAAGTTGACGGATTTTGAGGATATTTAAAAACAATAACATCTCCCCGGCTAATTGATTTAAAATTTAAAGATAATTCATCAATCAAAATATAATCGCCACTTTGAAAATTTGGCGCCATTGAAGAACCCCAAACTAAAAAAGGCTGAATTAAATAAGTACGAATCACAAAAACCAAAACTACAGCAGTAACAATAAATTCTAATATTTCTAAAAAAGAAAATAAAAACTTGCGCATCTTGCAGATATTATATAAATTAATTTATAATTAATCAAGATGGAAATAAATTTTAATTCTATACAATTAATTATTGGTTTAGGCAATCCCGAAAAAAAATATGAAAATACTTATCATAATATTGGGTTATTAGCTATTAATTACCTCTATCAAAAACTTAATTTAAATAAAAAAAAGAAAAAATATTTTGATTATGCTGAAATAATTAAAGATAACAAAATAATTTATTTAATATTTCCTAAAACTTATATGAATGAATCCGGCTTGTCTTTAAAAGCCGCGCTTAAAGAATTTAAAATTAAACCGGAAAATGTTTTAATTATTCATGATGATAGCGATTTAATTATTGGCAATTTTAAATATTCTTTTGGACGCGGAGCAGCTGGTCATCGCGGTATTTTATCTATATTTAAAGCTTTAAAATCTAAAAATTTTTACCGCTTAAGAATTGGCATCCGGCCTAAAAATTCTATTCCAGGCAAAATAAAAGCCGAAGAATTTGTTTTAAAAAATATAAAACCAGAAGATAAAAAAATATTTTATTTTATTTTTGAAGAATTAATTAAAAAACTAATAGAAAAGGATTTGCCTTCGCTATGAGGTTTTATTTCCGAAAAAGGCAAATCAATATTAGTAAAGAATATATCATTTTCTAAATCTTTTTTAAATTTAGCAATATCATTTTCATCTTTAGCTGTGGCTAAAATTTTAATTAAGGTTTTTTCATCATTAAATGACAAAGTTTTTAAATTAATGTTGTTATTAGTTATTTTTTCATTAATTTTTTTAAAAAAAATATCCCGGGGGAAATAATTTTTTTCAATATTATTAATCATAGCTGTTAAATTATTAAAATCTTCTATTTTTTTCTGAAAAATTTTTGCCTCTTCGGCTTGTTTGCCGGAACTAACATAATTAGATTGCATTTTTAAAGAAAAATCTATGTTGTTTAAAAAAATATTTCCAATAAAAAGAATTAAAATTATAACCCCCAAAGCCACCCCAAAAGCTATTCTCCAAAATTCAAAAAATTGAATAATTTGATTCTTTATAAATTCTTCTGCGGCCCCAGATCCTAATAAACTTAATTCTTTATCTTCTTTGGGCGATATTTCACTCCTTAAATACGATCCAATGACTGAAAACCATTCCGGATTAATTTCGGTTGAAAAAGTTAAGCTAGGCTCTAAAACTTTTAAAGAAAAATTTTGAACAATAATATTTTTTATTTTATCTTTAAAAGTTGAAGTCAATAAAAACAAACCATCAATTGGCTCTGGCCAACGAGAATTATAAAAATTAATTACTTGATGAATATGACGAATTAAAGCTACCTCAAAACTATCCCACGAAATTTTATTTTCATCCTTAGCAACTTCAAACCAAGAAGAAAAATAATTAAAATAAAGATTTCCATTTCTAATAATTAAACTTTTAATTCCGCTTTGATCAATATTTAATATTAAATAATTTTTATTAACATCAAAATTTATAACTTTTTCGCGAAAAAATCTCAACAAAGAAAATTGATAAGATTCAATAGCTCTTGGCATAAATTTTGTTTCATTTAAAGCCTTATAAAAATTATCAATAATATCTTTATTAACAAAAGCAGAAAGTATTTCCAAGCGCATTAATTTTTGATTTTTATCAATAATTTGCCAACTGCTATAAGTTTTTGATTCCTCTTGCGGAGAAATCATTTGAATATTTAATTTAATAGCTTTTTCTAAATTCTCGCCTTCAATAATTGGCAAAGTAAAAATTTGGTTATAAACATTAATTGAAGTTAAAGAAACCACAACATTTAAAACTTTTTTTGAATCTTTGCCATTAAAAATTTTTTTTCTTAATTCATAAAGAGCCTTAAGAAATAATTCATAATTTTTAATTTGGCCATTAGAAACAACTTCTGGCGGCAAATTAACTCTAATTAGTCTCCACTCGTCATCATTAAAATAAACATAACGTAAGGCTAAATCAGAAATTTCCAATCCGCCAACTACTGATTTAATTTTTAAAAATTTTAATATTTTATTTAAAAATAAAATGTTTTTATTCATATTATTTAATTTATTCCACTTGCTCTCTTTTTATAACTCTAACCTCGCCATTACTATTAATGGAAACTATCATTCTTACTTTTTTATTATAATTAAAAACATTTGCTACCGAAAGAATAGTTACTTGACCTGTTGCGGGCGAATTTTGAGTTACTGTTACTGTGGCTGTGTCCGATCCAGAATAAACTAAATATCCAGATGTATCTTGGAAATTCTTATTTCTAATTAATTGAAGCAAGCCATCTTCAGCACCGGCATTAGCCACAGCTAAAGCTTTTTGCGCATTTTGATAACTATAAGCTGAACTGGCATAAGAAGAAATAATAATTACTAAAGTTATAGAAATTAAAACAATAATTCCACCAATTAAAAGAATAGTAGAAAGCGCTGCTTGACCACGTTTATGTTTTTTTTTATTTAAAATTACTTTTAACATTTTATGGACTCCAATTAATAATAACCTCATCAACTCGCGGAGAATTTTGTTGAGCTTGATCAGAAACTAAAATAATCCTATACCTAAAATACCGATGGTTGCTATGTAACAAATAATTTACTTGATAAGGCGAGTTTGGAGAAACAGGGCCATAATAATCAGCATCGTTAGTTGAACCATTTGGACCAACATAATTCCACGGACCAGTTTGAGAATTAGAAGAAGCAATTTTAAACCTAACTTCGGTTCCAGATGGCAAATTCCCATTCCACATAATTGAATTGATTTGCGCTCCACCGTTTACGCCAGTATCATAAATGCTTGAATCTAAATAACCAGTAGTAGATGTTGCTCGCCAAAAAGTATTTACTTTATAAGAATAAGTTGTTGAAGCGCATCCTCCGCCTCCTCCGGGTTGGCCGCAAAAACTAATCCAGCCCAAAGTATCATTCCAAGCATAATTTGAAAAATCGCCAGTGGTTGGATTAATTTTAACTTGATAAATTATAGTGCCCGGACAAGTTGAAGTACTTTGTCCTCCACAAAAACTAACCCAACCATAATTATCGTTCCAAGCCCAACCAGATAAATTACCTATACCATCATTTATTACTTTATAATTGCTTTGGCCGCAAATATTTCCATTGCGGGTTGTGGCGCAATCTAAAGAAATAT
Organism: Minisyncoccia bacterium; assembly: GCA_049968295.1. Lineage (GTDB taxonomy): Bacteria > Patescibacteriota > Minisyncoccia > UBA6257 > 2-01-FULL-56-20 > JANWZH01. Next base: position 4,247 of record JBMFRD010000005.1, on the reverse strand, counting down.
CACCAGCTGATGAACTAGCATAACCAGTTAATTGTTGTGAATTAACGTTTACTGTATTAGTGCTGTAAAAATCAATCCAGCCAATTGAATCATTCCAAGCCCAACGATTAGTTGAATCAATATTAGTTACGGCTAAAACTAATAAAACCAAACTAAAAAACAACAAAATGCTTGATAAAATTATTAAAAAGAATTTTATAAATTTATTCATTTAATTTAATTATAATATAAAAATTTAAAATTTTAATATCCTAATCTCAATCTTATAGAACCAGTAGTAGTTGAAAAATCAATACCAGTTGAAGTATCAAATTTATTATTAGTTGAGGTAATTGGACCAGTTTGCCCACCGCCGCCAGACCAATCAGTTTGATTAAAAATATTATTTTTTGACCGGGTTAAATAAGTAATTAAAAACCTGTCGTTTGCCCCAGACCATTTATAACCAATTGTTATTTTTTTAGTTGACGGATCAAAAGTTCCACCGCTTAAAGTAATTTTACCATTAGAATCGCGATAAACATCATCTACATAAAAATATCTAATATAAGTGGTGGTGCCTATAGTTATATTTTCTTCGCCAGAAGTTACAGTAAATGGTGAACTAGTAGTATTTAAATAATAATGATTTGCCGAGGTAGTAGCTAAATTATAAATATTATGCCAATCAGATTCAGCAAAAATTTTAATATTATCCATTAATTCTCTGGCTAAAACCGCGCTAGTTTGGATCCGTTCAGAATCTTTATTTGTTTTTAAAGACATTTGCACTGCAATTATTGTTCCTAAAACAAAAATAATACCTACAGCCAAAGCAACTAAAATTTCAATTAAGGACTGGCCTTGATTTAATTTTTTAATTTTAAATAAAATATTATTAGGCATTTTTAATTTTAAATTAATTATAATCTATTAATCCTGAAATGTTAATAATTATTGACGAAGTGGCAATAATAGAATTTCCTTGTAATAAATTTAAATAAATCGTTTTAGTTGAGGTTATGTTTTGGACTGTTCCTGAAATTTTATTAAAAATAACAGTAGTTGATGATCCCAGCGGAATACTTGAAGGATTATAAACAATTAAACTTGGCAGAGTATACCTTTTTAACGCGGTTGAGGTTGAATAAATTGTTGATTTAAATAAAGCATAAAAAGGAGTAGTTGAAGTTGAGTTTTCAAAATAAACACCCCAATAATTATCTTCACTTTGCGCAATAGCTTTATTTCTGGCTTCATTTAAAATAGCGGCTATTTGACGCGTAGTTAAATCCAGGCTGGATTTATTTTTTTTGTTATAAAAATTTGGGAAAATAATTAAAGCAATAATAATTGTTAATACAATTACTACTAAAATTTCTATTATAGTAAATCCTTTAGAAATATTTTTTTTAATATTCCCCATCTTTTTTAAAATCTGGTTGCTAACTGATAAATTGGAATAATGATTGAAAGCGCAATTACTCCTACTAAACCGCCCATTAAAATAAGCAAAACCGGCTCAATAACTGCTACCGCGGATTTAATCGTTGAATCAATATTTGAAGCATAAAATTTAGCTAAAGTATCTAAAACTTCATCTAAATGACCTGCTTTTTCAGAAATTGCAACTAAATTTGTTACTACTCTTGGAAAAACAATTTCTTTTCTAAAAGATTCACCGATAGTTAATCCCCTACTTAAACCTTCTTCAGCAATTCTTAAAAGAGAATATTTAATTTGATCGTAACCGGCAACATCTGCCGTAATTTTTAAAGAATCAATAATTGGCAATCCAGCTTTTAATAAAGATGAAAAAGTTGAGGCGAATCTTTGAATAGCAATATCGCGATAAATATTTTTAATTAATGGCAAACGGCTAATAAATTGACGGCTAATTTTTCTGCCCCATGCATTAAAAAATACAAAATATATCAAAAATCCAACTATTCCTAAAAATATTGGCAAAATCACAAATATATTGTCATTAACAAAAAGACCAATAGCAAAAACAATTCTGGAAAAAGTTGGCGGTTGTATTCCGGAATCAGCAAAAACTTTAGCAATTTTAGGCAAAGCAAAAGTAGATAAAAATACAAAAATTGACAAAGACATTACTAATAAAATTATTGGATAAATTAAAGCTGAACGAATTTTATTCCTTAATTCAGCTTGTCTTTCCAAAGATTCACTTAAATCTTCAAATGTTTTTTGAAGATTGCCCGATGTTTCTGCGGCTTTAATAATATTAGTTTCAACTATTGAAAAAGATTTAGGATGATTGGCAAATGCTTCATAAAAAGATTTTCCTTTGGTTAAATTTTCCCGAACCTCAATTAGAAAATTATGAATGCCCGGATTTTGCAAATCTGCAATTAAAATATTAATTGCTGAAAGCAAATCCGTTCCGACCCTAAGCATTAAAGACAAATATTTCATTAAAAATATTTTATCTGAAATACTAATGGATTTTTTCCAAAAAAATAAAACTGAAGAACGGCTTTTAACTGGTTTAACAGAAATAGGCCGCAAACCCAATCCAGCTAAATATTTTAAAACATCATTAATTGTTTCAGCATCATAATTACCTTCGTTTATTTTGCCTTTATCATCTGAAGCTAAATAATGATATAACATAATTTTATTATAACATAATATTAAAAAATAAAAAATAAAATAAAATTTAAATTTGATTTTTTTTGACTTTGTAATAAAATATTTTAAGAGTAAAAATTTTGGCAATAAAATAAGATTTTATGGAATAGTTTAAATTATTGCCAGCGTAGCTCAGTGGCAGAGCAACGGTTTTGTAAACCGTAGGTCGTGGGTTCAAATCCCTCCGCTGGCTCAAAATTTTTGCCGTTGTAGCTCAGTTGGCAGAGCGCATCCATGGTAAGGATGAGGTCGCCGGTTCAATCCCGGCCAACGGCTCAAAATTTAAATAATAAAAATTTATGCTATAATTTAATAATGGAAGAAAATAAAATTGTAAATATAATTGAAAAAATTTTGCCAGCTGTAGTTTCAATTGTTATTACTGAACACTTAAAAACAATTGAAAAACATTTGCCTGCAGAAATAATTCCTTTTATTCCCCGGGATAAAAACGGTAAATTAAAAATTCCAAAAAATTTAATTAATGATAAAAAAGAAAAAGGTTTAGAAATTAATAGCGGTTCAGGATTTATTGTAAGTTCTAATGGATTAATTTTAACTAATAAACATATTGTTCAATATGATAAAGACACTGAATACACAGTTATTACCAATGACAATAAAAAATATCCAGCTCAAATTTTAAGCCGCGATCCAATTAATGATGTGGCTATTTTAAAAATTGAAGCTAAAAATTTGCCAATTATTCCACTAGGCGATTCTTCTAAAATTAAATTAGGCCAGACCGTTTTAGCGGTTGGCAATGCTTTGGGCATATTTAAAAATACTGTTTCCCGCGGCATTATTTCAGGACTATTGCGATCAATTTATGCTGAAGGCAATCAAAATACTCCAGCTCAAGAATTAAGAGGTTTAATTCAAACTGATGCCGCAATCAACCCAGGAAATTCCGGCGGACCATTAGTTAATTTAAAAGGCGAAGTCATTGGCATTAATTCCGCAATGGTTTCTGGAGCGGAAAATATTGGTTTTGCTATTCCAATTAATTTTGCTTTACGGGATTTAGAAGATATTAAAAAATACGGAAAAATTAAAAAGCCATTTTTAGGCATAAGATATTTAAATTTAAATGAAACTTTAAAAGAAAAATTAAAACTGCCATTTGATTATGGCGCAATTATTTTAGGAGAACATTTTAAAGAATCAGCTATTATACCCAATAGCCCGGCAGAAAAAGCCGGCTTAAAAGAAAAAGATATTATTTTAGAATGCAATCATAAACCAATTAATCAAAATTATTCTATTTTAGACATTTTAGAAGAATACAATATTGGCGATGAAATTAATTTACTTATTTGGCGCAAAGGTAAAAAAATAAATCTTAAAGTAAAATTAGAAGAAAGAAAATAAATTAATAAAGATACTCATCAACAATTAAACCTTTATTATCATAAAGCAAAACCCGATCGTGTAAATCATCTAAAATTTCTCGGCCCATAAAAATACGCCATTCTTTTTCGTAAAAATCAAAATTATTTTTGTTTTTATTAAAACAACCCTGGTAATTTATATTTTTTAAATAAGACAAGCAGCGCGGGTCATTAGGATCAGCTTGGTTAAAATTTTTAGGAATTTCGCAGGTGTTTAATTTT
>JBMFRD010000004.1:0-21688 GCA_049968295.1 Minisyncoccia bacterium | reverse complement strand
CATTTTACGTTTTTAGTTTTGCATTTTTTACGTTTTGAATTTGAGCGAAGCGAATGTAAGATTGCTTCGCCGGAGCGTTAACCCAAAACTCAACTTGTCTCCCAAAAACCAAACTTGGTTGTGGTTTTGGGCTCCTCGCAATGACGGATTGAGTTGTGGCTTTGGGGTTGCAATAACGACATAAAATAATTTTTAATTTTTAATTTTTATAGTATTATTAAATTAATGATTAGAACAGTTAAACAATTTTTTTATGGGGCGATTTTTGTTTTAATAATTTTTAGCTTAATTTATTTTTTATATAAGGCCTTTTTTTCAAGGCCAACTTGTTTTGATCATAAGCAAAATCAGGGTGAGGAAGGCGTAGATTGCGGCGGACCTTGTCCTAAAATTTGCTTGCCTTTAAATTTTAGAGATATTGAAACTAACTTTGTTAAATTTTTAAAAGTAAATAATAAAATAATTTTATTAGCTCAAATTCAAAATCCAAACAGCGAAGTTGGGGTTTCTAACTTTGATTATCAATTTAATGTTTTAGATCAAAATAAAAATATCGTTAAAACTATAAATAACAGTTCTTTTATTTATGCTGAAGAAATAAAATATTTAACCGAGTTTTTAGACGAAAAAGAAATTCCAAATATAGCTTCGGTAGAATTAAAAATTTTAAATCCTAATTGGACAAAAGCTTTTAATTTTAGACGGCCGGATTTAAGGCTTTTAAATAAAAATATTTTTGAAAAAGATAATTTAATTAATTTAAATGGCAAAATTATAAATAATGATTTTGTTGGCTTTGAAAATATTAATATTTTAGTTAATTTTTATAATCAGGGAAATTGGGTTGGTAGTTCAAAAACAATTATTAATAACATTTTACCGCAGGAAATTAAAGAATTTAATGTTGTTTTTCCTAAAAATTATGATTTTAATAATTTAGAAGCAGAAGTAGTTATTGAAGCCAAAAGAAAGTGAAAAAAATATTAATTCCAGTAATTTTAATTTTAATTTTTGGTTGGATTGAAATTTTAAGCATTTCCCGGGAATTGGCAAAATTACAATTAATTTGGATTGTTTTAGGCATTAGTTTTTTAATTTTAAGTTTAAAAATTAATTGGCGCAATATTTTAAATTATCCTTGGTTTATAAAATTTTTATATATTTTAGCTTTACTTTTACTTATTGTTTCTTTGTTTTTTGGACCGGTTATTCGCGGCACAAAAGGTTGGTTGGTTTTAGGGCCAGTTCGTTTTCAACCAGTTGAATTTGCAAAAATTGCTTTAATTCTTTTTTATGCCAGTTATTTTAGTAAAAAACACATTTTTGTTTCAAGCTGGAAAACAATTTTAGAATCTTTTATTTTGTTTATTATTTTAGGCGGATTGGTTTTGCTTCAGCCGGATTTAGGATCGTTTTTAATTCTTTTTGGTATTTGGTTTGGATTTTTGCTTTTAAGCGGGTTGCCGGGCAAAAGAATTATTGCCGCAATTTTTATTTTTATAATTTTAGGGATTATTGGTTGGAACTTTTTTTTAAAAGATTATCAAAAGCAAAGAATTATTGGAGTTTTTTATCCGGAAAAAAACGCTTTAACCATTAATTACAGTACAATTCAGTCAAAAATTGCTATTGGCTCTGGTGGTTGGTTTGGCAAAGGATTTAAGCAAGGCACACAAACTCAATTAGGTTTTTTAACTGAGCCAGCCACGGATTTTATTTTTGCGGCCTTAGTTGAAGAATGGGGGCTGGTTTTTGGATTAGTTGTTATTTTAAGTTTTTTGTTTTTAATTTGGGGATTAATTTATATTGGCACTCATACTTATTTTAATTTTTTAAAATTTATTTGTTTAGGAACAATTATTGTTTTAAGTTTACATTTTTTTATTAATTTAGGTTCGGTTTTGGGAATTTTGCCGGTAATTGGAGTTCCTTTTCCATTTTTATCTTATGGCGGATCAAATTTATTGACTAATTTTTTTATCTTGGGTATTATTTTGTCTATTGTTAAATATTCTTAATTTTTTTATTAAATAAATGTTAAATTTTAATATTTTTTGGGCTGCAATTAAAAAGCTTGGGAATTATTTGGGGATCATTATATTCATTCTTTTTATCTTTTTTTTAGTTTATATAATTTTAAATCTTTTGCCTGCAAATTCTAAAAATTCATCAGAAAAATTTTTTGAAATTAAATCCGGAGAAAATGTTTTTAATATTAGCCGCAATCTTTACGAGCAAAAATTAATTAAATCCAAATTAGCTTTTAATGTTTTAGCTATTTTAAGCGGTAAAGCTTTAGATCTTAAAACCGGCACTTATAAATTAAATTCTAATTTTAGCGCTTTTAAAATATTAAATTCTTTTTATTATGGCAAATATAGAGAAGTTCAAGTTGTTATTCCAGAAGGGGCAACTTCTTATGATGTTGATTATATTTTAAGTCAAAATAATGTTTTAAAAAAAGGAGAATTAATTAATTATCTTCAAAATTTAAATTTAGAAGGCAAATTAATGCCGGATACTTATATGTTTTTTTATAATTCTTCTCCGGAAGCAGTGGTTCAAAAAATGATAAATAATTTTAATTTAAAAATCCAACCATTACTTTTAAATTCTCAAAATCCAACCTCAACTTTAATTTTAGCTTCAATGCTTGAAAAAGAAGCACCCCTTTTTGAGGATCAAAAAATTATTGCTGGTATTCTTTTAAAAAGATTGAAATTAAATATGCCATTACAGGTTGATGCTACTATTTGTTATATTAAAATTTTGGAAAACAAAGGTCCTATTTCTTGCTTACCACTTAATCCTCTTGACTTTAAAATTAATTCACCTTATAATACATATATTAATAAAGGATTGCCACCTGCTCCAATTTCAAATCCTTCGGTTCAGGCAGTTTTAGCAGTGTTAAATCCAGTTGAAAGTAAATATTTATATTATTTAAGCGATCCTAAAACAAAAAAAACAATATTTAGCCAGACCCTAAAAGAACACAATCAAAACATATTAAAATATTTAAAATAATTTTATTATGATTAAAAATTAATATTATTATTTATGTTTTAAATTCCTTTTTAGGAATTATTTTTGTTGTGTTAATTTAATTGGTCGAATTTTTTTAAATAATTAAAATTTAAATGCAAAACTTAAAAGAAAAATTAACAGTTAAAAATTTTTCTAAATTTGGAAAAATCATATCTGAGCCGGACTTAAATTTAATTCAAACTAATTCTTATAAATGGTTTTTAGAAAAAGGCTTGCGTGAACTTTTAGATGAAATTTCTCCAATTGTTGACCATACTGGCAAAGAATATGAACTTTATTTTGAAGAATATAAATTTGGAGAGCCGAAAATTGATGAAAATACTGCTCGTTATCGGGATGATATTTATTCTATTCCTCTTTATATTAATGTTAAATTAGTTAATAAAAAAACAGGCAAAAGCGAAAAACAGGAAATTTATTTTGGAGAAATTCCAAAAATGACTGATCGCGGAACATTTATTATTAATGGCGTGGAACGAATTGTAGTTTCGCAATTAATTCGTTCAGCCGGCGTAAGTTTTACTTCTAACGTTATAAGGGGTAAACAATTTTTTGGCGCAAAAATTATACCGGGCAAGGGAGCTTGGCTTGAATTTGAAACTGATCCTGATGGCGTAATTAGCGTGAAAATTGATAAACACCGCAAAGTTCCAGTAACTGATCTTTTAAGAGTATTTTTTGCAAAAGATAGCGATAATGATGTTTCTGATCAAAAAATAAAATCTTTTTTTGAAGATATTGATAATGGCGAAATAAAATATATTGAAAAAACCTTTGAAAAAGACGCGGCTTCTAATTTAGATTCGGCTTATCTTGAAATTTATAAAAGATTAAGACCCGGAGATCCAGCCACAGCGCACACTGCCCGAAATTTAATTGATTCAATTTTTAAACGAAAAGATCGTTATGATTTATCCGGAGTTGGCCGTTATAAATTTAATCAAAGATTAGGAATTTCAAAAAATAAAACCAGCCGTTTGCTTGATTTTGAAGATTTGGTTTTAATTGTTCGTGAAATTATTAAATTAAACAATGATCCTAATGCTATTCCAGATGATATTGATCATTTAGGCAACAGAAGAGTAAAAGCAGTTGGCGAGCTTTTAATTGAAAGATTAAGAGTGGGCTTTGCAAAATTAAGAAGAATTATTCAAGACCGAATGTCAACTTTGCCAACGGAAAATATTTTGCCAGCGCATTTAATTAATTTTCGGCCTTTAATTTCAACAGTTAATGAATTTTTCTTATTATCTCAACTTTCTCAATTTGGCGATCAGGTTAATCCATTAGCCGAATTAGAGCACAAACGAAGATTAAGCGCTTTAGGTCCGGGAGGATTAAATCGCGAAAGAGCTGGTTATGAAGTGCGCGATGTTCATCATTCGCATTATGGCCGAATTTGTCCAATTGAAACTCCAGAAGGTCATAATATTGGTTTGATAAATTATTTAGCTGGTTTTTCTAGACTTAATGAATTTGGATTTTTAGAAACTCCATATGCCCGGGTAAAAAACGGAAAAATAACAGATGAAATTGTTTGGCTTGGAGCTTTAGAAGAAGAAAAATATAAAATTGTAGAATTGGTTACTCCGCGCGATAAAAATAATAAATTAATTGGCCCAATGGTTAACGTTCGTTTTGGTAAAAATATTATTACGTGCAAAGTAGAAGAAGTTGATTTTTGCGATGTAGCTCCAAATCAGTTTATTAGTATGGCTACATCTTTAATTCCATTTTTACAGCATGATGATGCTAATCGGGCTTTAATGGGATCAAACATGCAAAGACAAGCTGTGCCCTTAATTAAACCTCAAGCACCATTAGTTGGAACTGGATCTGAAGAAAAAGTTGCTCATCATTCCGGATACTTGCTTTTAGCCGAAGATGATGGCGAGGTTTTAGAAGCTGATGCCAGTCATATTAAAGTAAAATATAAAAATGATAAAATTGTTAATTATTCGCTTTTAAAATTTAGACGTTCAAATCAATTTACCTGTATTTCTCAAAAATTAAAAGTTTTGCCAAAAACAAAAATTAGAAAAGGAGATATTTTAGCTGACGGTCCATCAATGGATAATGGCGTTTTAGCTTTAGGACAAAATTTGCTTGTGGCTTTTATGCCTTTTGAAGGATTAAATTTTGAAGACGCAATTGTAATTTCAGAGAGGGTGGTGCGTGATGATTTATTTACTTCGATTCATATTGAAGAATTTTATTGCGATGTACGGGATACAAAATTAGGACCGGAAATCACTACTCCAGACATTCCAAATGTTTCTGAAGAAAAATTAAGAAATTTAGATGAAGAAGGAATTATTAGAATTGGAGCTGAAGTAAATTCCGGCGATATTTTGGTTGGCAAAATTTCTCCAAAAGGCGAGGTGGATTTAACTCCAGAAGAAAAACTTTTGCGCGCTATTTTTGGCGAAAAAGCCAGAGAAGTTAAAGATACTTCTTTAACTGTTCCTCATGGCAAAAGAGGAAGAGTGATTGGAATTAAAATATTTTCCCGGGATAGAGGAGATAAACTTGAAGCTGGAATTATAAAAAGAATTGTGGTTGAAATCGCAGTTTTAAGAAAAGTGCAGGCTGGAGACAAATTAGCTGGACGACATGGAAACAAAGGTGTTATTTCTATAGTGCGCGCTGTAGAAGATATGCCTTATTTAGCTGATGGAACACCGGTAGATATTGTTTTAAATCCATTAGGTGTAGCTTCCAGAATGAACTTAGGTCAAATTTTAGAAACTCATTTAGGTTGGGCAGCTCATACTTTAGGATATCGAGCTATTACTCCGGGATTAGATTCTGCCAAAGAAGAAGAAATTAGTGAAGAGCTTGAAAAAGCCGGTTTGCCCAAAGACGGTAAAATTGCTTTATTTGATGGCCGTACTGGCGAACAATTTAATCAACCAGTAACAGTTGGATATATTTATATGATGAAACTTGATCATTTAGTTGAAGACAAAGTGCATATGCGTTCAATTGGTCCATATTCTTTAATTACTCAACAACCTCTTGGAGGAAAAGCTCAATTTGGCGGACAAAGATTTGGAGAAATGGAAGTTTGGGCTTTAGAAGGTTATGGCGCTAAAAATACTTTGCAAGAAATGTTGACTATTAAGTCGGATGATGTTTTAGGTAGATCGAGCGCTTATGAATCTATTGTTCGCGGAGAAAAAATTAAAAAACCAAATATTCCGGCTTCTTTTAATGTTTTAGTTAATGAAATTAAAGCTTTGGGTTTAAATATTGAACCGCTTTACAGCAACGCAACAGCGCATAAAGATGATTTTGACGCTTTAAAAATTTCTATTGCTTCACCGGATGATATTTTGTCTTGGTCTTATGGAGAAGTATTAAAACCAGAAACTATTAATTATCGTACTCAACGTCCGGAAAAAGATGGTCTTTTTTCCGAAAGAATTTTTGGTCCAGTTAAAGATTATGAATGCGCTTGCGGCAAATATAAAAAGATTAAATACAAGGGAATTATTTGCGATAAGTGCGGAGTAGAGGTTACTCGTTCTTATGTGCGCAGAGAAAGAATGGGGCATATTAAATTAGCTGCTCCAGTGGCGCACATTTGGTTTTTGAAAAGCATTCCATCAAAATTAGCTTTAATTTTAAATATTTCTCCGGCAAAATTAGAAAGTGTTATTTATTATGTTGACTACATCATAACTTCAATAGATGAAGAAAGAAAAGCAAACGTTTTGAATGAAATTGATATTGAATTAAAAAATAAATTAAAATCTATAGATAATAAAAATTTAAAATTAGAATTAAGTGCCGAGGCTTCAAAATTAAAACAGCTTTTAAATTCTTTAGAACCCGGATATGTTTTAACTGAAAATGAGTATTTTGATTTAAGCCGTAAATTTGGTGGAGTTTTTCGGGCTAGCACTGGAGCGGAAGCTATTAGAGAAATATTGGAAAAAATTGATTTAAAGAAAGAAATTAGAATAACTGAAAAGAAAATAGAAGAAAGTAAAAATCCTCTTTTAGAAATAAAAAATCTCAGGAGGCTTAAAATTTTAAAGTCAATGTTAAAAAACAACATTCGACCAGAATGGATGATTTTAACTGTGCTTCCGGTTTTGCCTCCAGATTTAAGACCGATGGTAGCTTTAGATGGCGGCAGATTTGCCACTTCAGATTTAAATGATTTATATCGCCGAGTAATTAACCGTAATAATCGTTTGAAAAAACTTTTAGAAATTAAAGCTCCGGATATTATTGTTAAAAACGAAAAAAGAATGCTCCAAGAAGCAGTAGATGCTTTAATTGATAATTCAGCTCGATCTGGCAATCAACAAATGTCTTCCCGGCGCCGGCCGCTTAGGTCATTAGCTGATATGCTTAAAGGCAAGCAAGGCAGATTTAGACAAAACCTTCTTGGTAAAAGAGTTGATTATTCTGGCCGGTCGGTTATTGTGGTTGGTCCAAAACTTAAAATTAGTGAATGTGGTCTGCCAAAAAGAATGGCTTTAGAACTTTTTAGGCCTTTTGTAATTGGGGAGTTAATAAAAAAGGGATTGGCTTTTAATGTTCGTAATGCAAATAAATTAATCGAGCAAGAAGGAGAAGAAATTTGGTCTATTTTAGAGGAAATTACTAAAAACAAAAGAGTGTTGTTAAACCGGGCTCCAACCTTGCATCGCTTAAGTGTTCAAGCTTTTAAACCAATTTTAATTGAGGGGTTAGCAATTCAAATTCCGCCATTAGTTTGTACAGCTTTTAATGCTGATTTTGACGGTGATCAAATGGCAGTGCATTTGCCATTATCAGATGAAGCTCAAAAAGAAGCCGAAGAAATTATTGCTTCAGAAAAAAATATCTTAAAACCAGCAACCGGAGATTTAATTGCTACTCCAACTCAAGATTTTGTTTTGGGAATTTATTATTTAACTTTAGATTCAAAAGATGAAAAACCAATTAAATATTTTGCAACTCAAAACGAAGCTTTATTAGCTTATAAAATGGGATATATTAAACTTCATAATTTAATTGCTGTTCAAGACTTAAAAACTACTGTTGGTAGAATTATATTTAATGAATCTTTAGAAAATCTTGTTCCTTTTGTTAATGAGGTATTAAACAAAAAAAAGCTGGCAAAATTAATAGAAAGTTTAGTTGAAAATTATGGCACTCAAAAAGCAGTTGAACTTATTGATCGATTGAAATTATTAGGATTTGAATACGCAACTTTAAGCGGAATTACTTGGTCAATATATGATTTAATTATACCCAAAGAAAAACCCGAAATTATTGCTCGGGCTGAAAAAGAAATTTTTGAAATTAGAAGTCAATATGAAGAAGGATTTTTAACTGACTCTGAACGAAGATTAAAAGTTATAAATATTTGGAAAGAATCGCAGGCTAAAATTGCAAAATTAGTTAAGGAAGTTTTATCCAAAGAAAATCCAATTTTTATGATTATTGATTCTGGATCCAGAGGTTCTTGGTCTCAACCTACTCAAATGTTTGGAATGAAAGGATTAGTTGTTAATCCTCAAAATGAAACTATTGAGGTTCCAATTAAATCTTCATATAAAGAAGGTTTATCGGTTTTGGAATATTTCATTTCAACTCACGGCGCAAGAAAAGGAACAACTGATACTGCTTTAAAAACTGCACAAGCTGGTTATTTGACCAGACGTTTGGTTGATGTTAGCCAAGATGTTTTAGTTCGAGAAGAAGATTGCGGAACTAAAGAAGGAATAGTTATTTTTAGAAAAGATTGCGAAGAATCTGGAGCTTCTTTTGAAAGCCGAATATTTGGAAGAATTGCTTTAGAAGACATTAAAATTGATAAGCAAGTCATAGTTAAAGCTGGAGAAATAATAAATAAAACCGCTTCAGAATTAATTAATAAGTCTAATATTGAAAGCATTAAAATCAGATCGCCAATAACTTGTAAAACTTTATATGGAATTTGCGCCACTTGTTATGGTTATGATTTAGGTTACAATGAAAAGGTTAAGATTGGCGCGGCAGTTGGCGTGGTTGCGGCGCAATCAGTTGGAGAGCCGGGAACGCAATTAACTTTAAGAACTTTTCATATTGGTGGAGTAGCCGGAGTTGATATTACTCATGGTTTGCCGCGAGTTGAAGAACTTTTTGAAGCTAGATCTCCAAAAGGTAAAGCCATAATTTCAGAAATTGATGGCAAGGTTATTGCTATTGAAGAATATAATAATCAAAAGAAGATAATTATTGAAGAAGAAAATAGTGATTCAAAAAAGAAAAATAAAAAAACAGTAGAATATATTGTTCCTCGCCAAGCTATTTTATTTGTTAATGTTAAAGACAAAGTTTTTAAAGGCGATCAAATTTCTGAGGGAAATATTGATTTGCATGACATTTTGAAATATAAAGGCGAAGAGGGTGTAGTTAGATATTTAATTAATGAAATTCAAAAAATTTATGCAGCTGAAGGTTCGCCAGTGCATAGCAAACACATTGAAATAATCATTCGTCAAATGTTTTCCAGAGTTAGAATTACTGACCCCGGAGACTCATCAGATTTTGTACTTGGTGAAATAATTGAAAAATCAAAATTTTTAGAGATTAATCGTGAGCTTAAAAAAGAAAATAAAAAATTAGCGCATGCCGAGCAATTAATATTAGGAATTAGTCGAGTGGCATTATCTACGGAAAGCTTCCTTTCAGCAGCTTCTTTCCAAGATACTGCCCGGGTTTTAGTTAGGGCCGCAATTGAAGGCCGCATTGACTACCTGCGCGGATTAAAAGAAAATGTTATTATTGGTCGGCTTTTGCCTAGCGGTAAAATAGAAGAAAATAAATTTGAGAATCTTAAGAAATTAACGACAAACAAGAAATAATCTTGATTTAATTTAATTATTTTGTTATTTTATGGTTATGGATAAAGAGGTAAAAAAATACGAAGTTTCGTTTTTAGTAGATGATCCTTTAATAGAAAGCGAAGTTTTAAATTTATTAAATAAAATAGGTGCTACGATTCTTTTCCAAAAAAATGCTGAAAAAATAAATTTAGCTTATAAAATTAAGGGTAGAACATCTGCTTTTTTTGGATATATTTATTTTGAAACTTTTCCGGAAAAGGTGGTTGAGTTTGATAAACTTTTACATCAAAACAAAAACTTATTAAGGTTTATGATTGTTTCAGATCCTTTTATTCGAGAAAATAAAAATAATCAAGATAAAAAATCAGAAACTTATAATCAAAAATCAAAAATTAAATATGGTCAAAATGAAACAGTGTTAACTAACGAAGCCTTAGAGAAAAAATTAGAAGAAATATTAGAAACTTAAATAAATTTAAAATAAATTAAAAGTCGATTTTTTATAAAAAAATGAACGTTAACAAAGTATTTTTAGTTGGTAGGGTAACAGCTAATCCGGAAATAAGAAAAACCCCAAATGGTCAATCAGTAACTAGTTTTACTGTAGCAACTAATCGCACTTGGACATCAAAATCAGGAGCAAAGCAACAAGAAACTGAATTTCATAATGTTGTAGTTTGGGGCAGGCAAGCGGAAATTGCGACTCAATTTTTAACCAAAGGTAGTATGGTTTTTATTGAGGGCAGGCTTAAAACCAGAAATTGGCAAAACAAAGAAGGGGTGATCAGATATGCTACTGAAATTATTTGTGAAAGATTGCAATTAGGTCCCAGACCAGTAAATCAAAGTTCTTCTTTTGAAAAGCAAACTCCAGAAGCCTCCCAAGAAATTAACGAAGGAAATCCATTGGTTTCAGACGTTGATGATGAAATTCCAGTTATTGATATTGAAGAAGAAAAACCAGAAGATTTGCCGTTTTAATTTGCTAAAAAATTAAAAATAAGTTATTATAAAAATATGCCCAATCAGTGTTTTTTTTGTTCTCAAAATTTAAAAAGAATAGATTATAAAGACGTTTCGCTTTTAAAACGTTTTATTTCTTCGCAAGCTAAAATTATTGATCCTAAACATACCGGCACTTGCGCCAGCCATCAAAGAAAATTAGCTCAAGCTATTAAGCGCGCTCGTTTTATGGCTCTTTTGCCATATATGCGGCATTAACAATGGATCATTTAAATCTTTTTTTATTTAATTTAATTTATAATTTTGGTAAAAGCAACTTTTTGTTAATTGATCTTGGAGTATTTTTAGCAAAATATTTATTATATTTATTAATTATTTTATTATTTTATTTTGTATTATTTTCTAATTTTAACTTAAATTTTAAAAATATAAAAAAAGCCAGAATAATTTTATTTATTGAAATAATATTAGCAGCTATACTTTCGCGGGGAATTATTACTGAATTTATTCGTTTTTTTTGGCCAGAGCCAAGACCATTTGATTTTTTAGGGATTAAGCCTTTTATTTTTGAAAGTGGGCCGGGACTACCTTCGGGCCATGCTTCTTTTTTATTTGCTATTAGTATGATTATTTTTTTATGGAATAAAAAATGGGGAATAATTTATTTTATTTTAAGCTTAATTAATGGTTTAGCTCGAATATTTGTTGGGGTGCATTGGCCATTAGATATTTTAGCTGGACTTTTAATCGGCGTTTTATCAGCTTTATTTATTCATTTAATTTTTAAAAAAGAAATTAATCTTTTAATTGGTTCTTTTGAAAATAAAACTTATAAAACTTAACAAAATTTAAAAATGACAATTAAAGAATTGATAAAATTAAATCCAAAAGGGATTGTGGCTCAAGCCTATCAATTTGCTTTAAGCGCTCATCAAGGACAAAAAAGAAAAAGCGGCGAGCCTTATTTTAATCATTGTTTAGCTGTAGCTGATATTTTATTATCATGGAATATGGACGAAGAAACAATTGCAGCTGGACTTTTGCATGATACTATTGAAGATTCAAAAACATCTTTAGATCAACTCAAAAAAATTTTTGGTGAAAATGTAGCTTTTTTAGTTGAGGGTGTATCTAAGCTTGGAAAAGTTAAATATCGTGGCGTAGAGCAAAAAGCTGAAAATATGCGCAAGTTTATTTTTTCTTTAAGCCAGGACTTAAGAGTTATTTTTATAAAATTAGCTGATCGCTTGCATAATATGCGCACTTTAAATTTTTTACCTAAAGAAAAACAGAAAAGAATTGCTTTGGAAACAGATGAAATTTACGCCCCAATTGCTTATCGTATTGGAATGCATAATTTATCAGGCGAACTTCAAGATTTAGCTTTTCCTTATATTTATCCCGAAGAATATAAGTGGTTAATTAAAAATGTTGGGGATCAATATGAAGCTAGAACAAAATATTTAAAAAAAATTTCTCCAATTCTTAAAGCAGCTTTAATTAAAAATAACATTAAAGTTTTAAATTTAGATTTTAGAGCCAAACGTTGGAGCTCTCTTTATAAAAAACTTTTAAAATATGATATGGATATTGAAAAAATTTATGATCTAGTAGCTTTAAGAATTATTGTTCCTGAAGTTAGCGATTGTTATGCGGCTTTAGGCGTGGTGCATGATCTTTGGCCGCCTTTGCCCGGAAGAATTAAAGATTATATTGCCATGCCAAAACCCAATGGATACAGGAGTTTGCATACTACTGTTTTTGGACCAGAAGATAAAAAAATAGAAATTCAAATTAGAACCGAGCAAATGCACGAAGAAAATGAATTTGGTATTGCGGCTCACTGGATTTATAAACATCAAAAATATGGTTCTAAAATTAATTTAAAAAATTTGAAAAGTGAATTGGAATGGATTAAAAAAATAAATACTTGGCAAAAAGAAAAAGAAGATTTAAATATTGATTCAGATGATTTTTTAAAATATTTAAAAATAGATTTTTTTAAAGATCGTATTTTTGTTTTAACTCCTAAAGGAGATGTTTTAGATTTACCCGAAGGATCAACTCCAATTGATTTTGCTTATCATATTCATTCTGAAGTTGGTAATTCTTGTATAGGCGCAAAAGTTAATGATAAAATTGTGCCCTTGGATTATAAATTAAAATCAGGCGATGTGGTTGAAATTTTAACTCAAAAAAACAAAAAGCCTTCTGAAGATTGGTTAAAATTTGTACGTACTTCTATTGCCCGAGACCATATTAAATCTGCTTTAAAGCAAAAAAGTCAATTTAAAAAATTGCCAACCAAAACTGAAATTAAAATTGTGGTTTTAGACCGAATTGGATTAATTAAAGATATTTCTTCAATTATTGCCCGATCGCATTTTAAAATTTTAAGCTTCCATACTGAAAAAACTTATAGTCAAGCTTATCAAATTAATCGCATTGAAATTGATTCAACTAATAAAGAAAAAATAGAAAAATTAATTTTAAAACTTAAAACAATTAAAGATATCAAAGAAATTAGTTATAAAATTATTTAGCTGTTTTGATCAGGAGCAAGGCGCGAAATAATATTTTGCAATTCTTCATCAGAATAAAATTCAATAATAATTTTTCCAGTTTTTCCTTCTCGTGAAATTTTTACTGGAGTGCCAAAAGTTAATTTTAATTTTTCTTCAATCATTTTTATTTCGGGATCAAATGTTGGTTTAGAATTTTGAACTAAAGATTCAACGCGTTTGGTTTTAAAAGATGAAATTTTATATTTTAATTCACGAGTAGTTAAATTTGATTTTAACAAATCTTCAAATAATTTTTTTTGTAACCCCGGATCTTCTATGGTTAAAAGTAATCGTCCATGGCTTTCGCTAATTTTTCCTTCGGCAATTGCGTTTTGAATATCCTGAGGCAGGTCTAATAAACGTAAGGCATTAGCTATAGCTTCGCGGCTTTTTCCTAATCTACTTGCAATTTCTCTTTGAGTTAATCTAAATTCGTCTTGAAGTCTGGCAAAAGCGCGCGCTGTTTCAATTGGATTTAAATTTTCTCTTTGAATATTTTCAATAATAGCTAATTCTAAGCCTTCAAGCTCAACATCAATAGTTCTAATAATTGCCGGTACTGTTTCTAATCCTAATTTTTTTGCGGCTAACCATCTTCTTTCGCCAGCAATAATTTGGTATTCAATTTCAGTACCAGTTGGTACTTCTTTTTCAATTTTTTTAACTACTAAAGGTTGAATAATCCCAAATTGTCGAATTGATTCAGCTAATTCATTAATACTTTCTTCGTTAAAATCCCTTCGGGGTTGGTGCGGATTTGGTTTAATTTTTGAAACTTCAATATGAAATATGGCTTCGCTTTTTAAATTATGATTTTTAGAAAAATAATTTTTTGGTTTTAAATCTATTGATTTGTTAATTTGACTTGTTGAATTGTCAGAAAAATTTTTTGCTTCTAATTTTGGCTGTTTAATATTTTCAGGCAAAAAATTATTTTGATTTGTTTGACTTGATGATAGAAAATTTTTGGGTTCTTTTTCGGGCAAAAATTCTTTTTGTTCTTGAGTTTCTTTAAGCATTTTTTCATCGTAATTGGAAAGAGATTTTACTTTTTCTTTTTCTGGCAAAAGAACTTCTTGATTTTGGGGCAATAAATTGTTTAAATCATTTTTTTGATTTAAGTTATTTTGCGGAGAAGCATTATTTTGCAAATTATTTTGATTAAGCCCGCCTCCGGAATTTAAAGAAGCATTATTAGAAGAATTATTTTGTTCTGAATTTTGGTTTTGGCTTTGATTGTTATTTTGTGGAGGAATTAATGATTCTAATCCTTTACCTAACATATTTTTTAATAACTTATTTGACCGCTCGTATCAACAATAATTTGTTTTTTAAAAGAACTATCTTTGGTTGTTAAATAAATTTTAGATTCATAATCTGGATTATTTTGTTGAATTGGTAAAGTAGAGTTATTTTTCCAAATTAAAACTTTTGGGTCCGGCGGCATAAAAAATATTATATTTAAATAATCATTGTTTTTTTCGAAGTTAATATTTTGCGGCAAAAAATTTTTTTCTAATTCAGCATAAGTTGAATCTAAAAAATTAATACTGGAAGAAGCTATATTTGCGCACCCCGAGGTCAAGGTTGGCGAGCCGTATCTAAATAATGTGTATGATTTTGAGTTATAGTCAATATTTATTCCATAACCACACGCTGCGCCTTTTTCAATATAAGTTGATAAAGACAAGCTTTTAGATTTATTTATTAATTCAACTAATTTAGCTGTTTCAAGCGACAAAGCAATTTGGGCAGTATTGGTTTTGTTATATAAGATTAAAAAACTAGCTAACATTGTTATTACGCCCAGAGAAACAATTAATTCTACAATGGTAAAACCATTGCTTTTTTCTTTTAAATATTTAATCATTTTAAATTATTATCATTATAACACAAATTTATTAATTTAAAAATTATAAATCAAAATTATTAAATTTTTAAATTAAATAAACATTTTGCGAATTTTAAAATTTTAGAATATTATTTAATTAATGAGATTAGTAATTTTAACCATAATTTTTATTTTTCTTTGTTTTGTTATTTATGAGGTTTATATTTATTTTAATAAATTTCAGGAAAAAAAAGCTGAATATGCTGAAATTAGCAATAAGTTAAATGATATTAAGCAAAATTTTGGAAATTTAAAGTTAGAATTAAATTATTATAATAAAGTTGAAAATTTAATTAAAGAATTTAAAAAACAATTTAATTATAAATTACCATTTGAAAAATTAATGATTTTGATTCCTCAAAATTCAGCTCCAACTCAAAATGCCACTAATACTAAAAATCAATGAAAGCAATTATTAAAAATATTTTTAAAAGCAAAGTTAATTTATTTTTATTAATTATTTTTATCATAGTGATTATTGTTGGGATTTTAATGCAATTAGATTATTACCCAGTAGCAATGGTAAATAATGATTTAATTACTGCTAAAAAATTAAATTTAAACACCAAAGCTGCTTTATTTTTTTATAATAATTATTTGAAAAAAATAAGCGAAGAACAAAGTGAGCAAAATTTAAATACAAAAGATATTTCTTATGATGAAGCTAAAGCGTTGGTTTTGGATGAATTAATCACAAAGTCTCTTGTTCATGGCGAAGTTAAAAAAAGACTAGGTAAAGATTTAGATTCTATGGTTAATGATAAAGTAAGCATATATTTAAATTCTAAAATTAAAAATATATCTTTAAATTTATATAATTTAAAATTAGAAGATTTTAAAAATGAAATTTTAATTCCTCAGGCTGAGCAAGATATTCTAACTGGCCGGTTATTTTTAGAAAACAAAGCATTTGACGAATGGCTTAAAGAAGCTAAAAAAAGCGCTAAAGTAATTATTTTTAATTCTAAATTTAATTGGGACGGAGAAAAAATTATATTAAAATGAATACAAACAATGAATTAATTAAAAAATTAATTCATGATGGCATTTTAAAAACGCAATTAATTATTGAAGCTTTTAAAGAAATTGATCGAATTAATTTTGTGCTAGAATCTTATAAAAAAGAAGCTTATGAAAATTATCCTTTGCCAATTGGTTTTGGTCAGACCATTTCTCAACCTTTAACTGTAGCTTTTATGTTAGAGCTTTTAAATCCCTGTCCTGGAGAAAAAATTTTAGAAATTGGTGCTGGTTCTGGATGGCTTACAGCGCTTTTAGCTTATTGTGTTAGTAAAACTAATAATTTAAAACACGCCTCCAAAGTAATTGCTATTGAAAGAATTAAAGAATTAAAAGAATTAGCCGAAAAAAATATTTCAAAATATAATTTTATAAAAAAAGGCATTGTAGAAATTATTTTAGGCGATGGAAGCCGCGGATATTTTAAAGAAGCTCCATACGATAAAATTATTGCTAGCGCCGCAGCAGAAAAATTGCCAGTTATATGGAAAAAAGAATTAAAAATTGGGGGAAAAATTGTTGCTCCAATACATAATGCTATAGAAGTTCATCACAAACTTGATGAAGATGATTTTGATGTTAAAGTTTATAAAGGATTTAGTTTTGTGCCGCTTGTTATTGAAAATGGCTCTTCATATATATAATATTTTATAATAAAATGTTTTATGTTGCGGAATTAGTATAGTGGCAGTACGCCTGCTTCCCAAGCAGGAAGCGCCGGTTCAATTCCGGTATTCCGCACTAATAATTAATTGTTTAATAAATTTTACATTTTGTATTTTTAAATTATTTTGCTAAAAATTTGAAATTTTAACTTTTTAATTTTTATATTATTTTTTGACGAAGAATAATAATTTTCTTGGTTTATAATAAAAATATAATAAAAAATTGAATTTTGTAAAAATAATGATACAATGATAAGTAATAATATGATTAATATTTCTAAAAAACCTGAGGAAATTAAAATAAATAATTTGGTTTATAAGCGATTACCAATTAAAACGCATCTTATTAATTTTGGCGAAGATTTAATTTCATTACTTGAAAAATATGCGAGCAATGAATTTCAAAGAGGAGATTGGATAGCTATTTCTGAAAAAGTAGTTTCTGTTTGTCAAAACAATGTTCGGCATATTTCTACAGTTAAAGCTAGTTGGTTGGCAAAACTTATTGTTAAGGGAGTAAAAAAATATCCAAATGATATTGGTTTTTCCAGGCCAGAAAAAATGCAATTAGTAGTTGAATTAGCCGGAACTCCAAGGATTATTTTTGCAATGATTATTGGCGCCATTGGTAAGATTTTTGGAATTCGAGGTATTTTTTGGAGTTTAGTTGGACATAGAGCTGCTGAGATTGATGGTTTTAATCCAGATGCAATGTTTCCATATACGGAATATGCTGTTTTGCCTCCGCAAAATCCAGAAAAAGTTTGCGAAGAAATTGAAAAAAAATTAAATATGCCCGCGGCAATTATTGATGGTAATAATATTAATGTTAAGATTATTGCTCAAAGCAAAGGAGTTCCAGTTTCAAAGAAAATAGCACGTTTGATTTTATTAGATAATCCAATGGGTCAAGATGATGAATTAACTCCTTTTATCATAGTTAGAAAACTTTAAATAGAATAATGAAGAATTTTCTTAAAAAAATATTGCCTTGGCCTATTTTTTTCTTTTTTAAAAAAATCCGCGCCCTACCTGAAGATTTGCCAGCTTTCATTTCTTTTCTTTTTGAAAAAAACAAAATTTCAATTGGATTTTATAAACGTTTACTTTTAATTTTAAAATGTTATCAAATTTCTTATTATCTTGACCCGCCACATATGGAAGGCGAAATGATCCGTGTTATTTCTTTTATACTTTCTTCAAACGCGCCAGAAGGAGTTATTGTAGAAGCTGGGGCATATAAAGGTGCAAGTAGCGCAAAAATTAGTTTAGCAGCAAAATTAACCAATCGAAAATTTTACATTTTTGATTCTTTTGAAGGATTACCAAAACACAATGAGATTCATGGCAAAAATATTTTTGGTGGTGATGCGTACTTCCCACCAGGTAGTTATGCTGGTTCCTTAGATGAAGTTAAAAATAATATTAAAAAATATGGAAAAATTGAAGTTTGCGAATTTGTAAAAGGATGGTTTGAAAATACAATGCCGAATTTTAAAGAAAAAATTTGCTCAGCTTATATTGATGTGGATTTAGAAACTTCTACTAAAACTTGTTTAAAATATTTATATCCATTACTTGAATCAGGGGGTGTTATTTTTTCGCAAGATGGGCATTTGCCTTGGGTTATAAAAGTATTAGATGATGATAATTTTTGGCAAAAGGAAGTTGGTTTTAAAAAGCCGTTAATGAAAGGATTAGGTAAAAAAAAATTAGTGGCAATATTAAAATAAATAAATTTTAGAAAAAGAAGTAATAAAGTTTTATTACAATATCTTTATTACAATTTTTAAATATCTTTTTTAAATTTTCAAATATAATTTTTTAAAATTAAAATATAATTTATTTTATATATTGTCTGTCTTGTATTGTTTTTAAAATTTTTATTTTGTATAATTATTATATAGCCGTATAAAGGTTGAAGTTGTATACTAAAAATTGCAACATAAAAGTAAATATTATAATATAAAAATATGGGGAAATATGAAGAACGTTTAAAAAATTTATTATTACAAGCCGCAAAACAAAATGCTTCGGATTTGCATATTGGAGTAGGTCATCGCCCAACATTAAGAATTGATGGCATGCTTTTACCATTAACCAGTGAGCCAATTTTAACTCCAGAAGCAGTTGAGGGACTGGTAATGGCTTTATTAACTGATCAAGAAAAAGAAAAATTATTAAAAGAAAGGCAAGTTGATTTTGCTTATAGTTTTGAAGATAAAGCCAGATTTAGAGTTAATGTTTATTATCAAAAAGGATATTTAGCCGCGGCTTTACGTTTAATTCCAGCGCGCATTATGACTATTGAAGAGCTTAATTTGCCGCCAATTTTACATGATTTTACAAAGCTTTCTCAGGGTTTTATTTTAGTTGTTGGTCCGGCTGGTCATGGAAAATCAACTACTTTAGCTGCTTTACTTGATGAAATTAATCATACTCGCGCTGATCATATTATTACTATTGAAGATCCAATTGAATATGTTTTTTCTCAAGATCGGGGGATTGTTTCTCAACGCGAGGTGGGGTTAGATGTCCCAACCTTTAATGATGGTTTAAGAACTATTTTAAGGCAGGATCCAGATGTAATTATGATTGGTGAAATGCGTGATCGGGAATCAATTGCAACTGCAATGACTGCAGCTGAAACTGGGCATTTAGTATTTTCAACCTTGCATACTAATTCTGCTTCTCAAACCATTGATAGAATTATTGATTCTTTTCCAGCTGAACAGCAAGGACAAGTTATTTCGCAATTATCAGCAACTTTAGTGGCTATTGTTTCTGAACGTTTAATTCCGCAAATTGGTGGAGGCCGGGTGCCAGCTATGGAAATTATGATTGTTAATCCGGCAATTCGGAATTTAATTCGGGAACGTAAAGTTTATCAAATAGATTTAGTTATTGAAACCAGTTTCCAGGAGGGAATGATAACCTTAAATCGATCTTTGGCTAATTTAGTTAAAAATAAAGTTGTTTCATTGGAGGCTGCTGAACTTTATTCATTAAATCCTTCAGAATTAAGAATTTTAATTGAAAGAATATGAAATTTAAATATCAAGCCCGAACCCAAGAAGGCGAATTGCAAGTTGGTTTTGTAGAAGCTGGCAGCCGCGAATCAGCTGAAAAAATTTTAACCAGCCACAATCTTTTTATTTTATTATTAGAAGAAGTTGAGCGCCCTAATTTTTTAACCCGGTTATTAAATTTTTTTAACAAAGTTAAATTAAAAGATTTGGTTATTTATTATCGGCAAATGGCGGTTTTATTTGAAGCTCAATTGCCATTAAATAGAATTTTAGAAACCTTATATAATCAAACTTCTAATCCAGAATTAAAAGAAGGAACATTTCAAATTTTAGAAGACATTGAAAAAGGGCTTTCTTTTTCTCAAGCTATTGAAAAACAAAGCCATATTTTTTCGGACTTTGCAATTAGTATGATTCGTTCTGGAGAAGTTACTGGCAATTTAGATAAAGTAATTTCATTTTTAGCTGATTATACGGATCGCGAGTTTTCTTTGGTTTCCAAAGCTAAATCAGCAGCAGTTTATCCAGCAGTTATTATTGCGGTTTTTATTATTGTTTCTGGAATAATGGTTACAATGGTTTTTCCTCAAATTAAGCCGGTTTTTGAACAATCTGGAGTGAAACTTCCATTTTTTGCTAATTTGCTTTTGGGATTATCTACTTTTTTAACTGATTGGTGGATAGCTTTAATAATATTTTTTATAGTTTTAATAATTTTAATGATTGATTTTATTCAAACTGCTGAAGGAAAAGCTTTAATTGATGAATTAAAAATAAAATTGCCATTGGTGCGTCGGGTTTTTTTGCCAATTATAATGTCTCGATTTGCTAATGCCAGCGCCTTGCTTTTAAAAGGAGGAATACCGGTTGCGCAAGCAATGGAAATTGTATCAAAAACCATAAATAATGAATTGTATAAGGATATTTTTAGTGAAATTGCGGATAATGTTAAATCTGGAATGAATTTATCTGAATCAATTATGAAATATCCAACTTATTATTTTCCAGAAATTGTTCCGCAAATGATTTCTGTTGGCGAGACCACTGGTCAATTAGATAAAATGTTAGAACGAATTGCTGATTTTTATGCGCGTCAAGCTGACGCAGTAGTTAGTAATTTAGCTGAATTAATTCAGCCAGTTTTAATTATTGGTATTGGTATTTTAGTTGCGCTTTTGTTTGCTTCAATTTTAGTGCCAATTTACAATTTAACCACTGTAATTGGGTAGTTTTAATTTAATTAAAATTTTAGTATAATAATATTATAAAAAAGGTCGAAAAAAATATAAATTATTTTAAAAATTAAATTAATAAAATGAATAAAAAAGGTTTTACCTTAATTGAACTTTTAATTGTAGTTGCGGTTATTGGAATCTTAGCTTCAGTGGTTTTAGTTGGATTAGGCCCAATTCAAAAACAAGGTCGGGACGCCAGAAGAATTTCAGATTTAAGGCAAGTACAACAGGGTTTGGAATTGTATTATAGTCGAAATTCACAATATCCATCTTTAAAATTATCTTCAAAAGTTGAGTGGGAACAATTGGTTAAGGCTTTAAAAAATGCCGGTATAGGCATATCTAATGTACCTGTGGATCCGACTAATAATGATAAGTATTATTATCGTTATGCATCTGACGGAACTACATATGTTTTAGGCGCTCGATTAGAAGATGAAAGC
>JBMFRD010000003.1:0-21964 GCA_049968295.1 Minisyncoccia bacterium | reverse complement strand
ATTTTTTTCTTCAGCTTGGTCTGGGTTAAAGTCCCCAAAAATTTTATTATTTTCATTAAAATCATAGCCAAAATCAACTACTAAACCGAAAATTATTGGTTATTATCTTGTTTTTGAATTGAATTTGCTCGAGCAGTTAAAATAAAAAGCGAAATTAAAACAACTGTTGCAAATCCAATACCAACCCATGGAATCCAAGGGTACTTTTCAGTAAATCTGCTTTCTTCTTTGTCACAAACATCTCCAATACCATCGGAGTCAACATCTAATTGATCTGGATTATATTGGTCCGGACAATTATCTTTTGAATTAATTATTCCATCTAAATCAAAATCTTCGCAGGCATCACCTACTTTATTACTATTAACATCTTTTTGGTCTGGGTTATAAACAGACGGACAATTATCTTGAACATCTGGAATTCCATCATTATCTGTATCAGCAATAACATAATTTTCATTTTTTTCATAAGAATTAACTTCTAATTTTAGAACGTTTTCAGCAAATACTAAGTTTTCAGCTGTTGCAGAATCAATACTTGGAAATCTATCTGGGTCAAAATAAATACGATAAGAATGATTGGGTTGGGCCAAAAATCTAATAGCATTAAGATTAGTTTTTTTAGCATTATCTTGATTAAATACCAGCTCGCTTATTCTAAGTGGCTGATAATAAGTAAATTTAACCTCCCATATATTTGAAGTTGTTTTAATAAAATTAATAGTGTTTTGATACATATTTGTTTCTGCAAAAATAATTTTTTCTTGACCATCTACAAAAGCTCGAATTTCTACTGTTGAGGGCAAAACAACATTTTCATCAAAAAGAACCTTTAGCATTGAAGAGGTTATAGGGAACGAACTATATAATATGATTTTAACTTCTCCCCAGTTTTTTTTAGATGGATTTTTAGATGGATCCGGTAAAAGGAATTCTACATAAGTATTAGGATTTTTATCTACTAAGTTTTTTAGATCACCTATATTTTTAGAATTAAAATAGGGACTTAATGCTGCGCTAAATAAAGCCTCGTTAACCAAAGTTTCTTTTTTAAAATAATAAGGTTCAATAGAATCAGTGGTTTGATCAAGAACTAAAAAATTAAAACGCTCAATAAAATTTTCTGGAAAAGAAACCTCAACTACTGTTGGAACTTTTATTGAAATATTTTTAATATCCTTATAAAAACGATATGCTTTTAAGTCGGAATTAATTAAGCTTTTATCTAAATTTTGAAAATTGCTTTGAGCATTCGCAACTAAAAAAGAAAGTAAAATAAAAATAATTAAAATGTAATTTTTAAATTTCATATTTTTAAAAATTTTTTACTATTTCATTGTCACGCTTTTTCTTGGTTAAAAATGCGGTACTTATTAAAAGCGCGCCAATAAGGAAAAATGTTATTATCCGACCAGTAATTTCCATTGCCCAAATATCAACAAAAAGCAGTCTCAAAACCACAAAGCCAACGACTATTCCACCATAAAGATAAAAAACTTTTTTGTTTTTTGAAAAACCATAAAAATAAGTAATTAAGCCAACAACTGTATACATCGCAAGCGAAATTGTTGTGGCAAAATTACCATTAGTCAATCCAGCATGTAGTGAAAGCCATAAAAGAATATAACCGTAAATTGAACCAATAATTACTACAGCTGCATTAAGTTGTTTAGTTTCGGAATCGTTAACTTCTTTAGATCGAGAACCCAAAAAATATCCCGTTGTCATCATAATCAAACTTAGGGTTAAAAGAACAAAAAAATCTTTATTAATAGCGCTTGTTAACCAAGATTTAGAAAACACACTATTTAAAGATAATAAAATAGGGCCAATTAAAAGCAGATTCATTCTGGTAGCAATTTTAACATCTTTTAAAACTGCATATGCAATAAGACTAATAATTCCGCTTTCAATAGTATAAACAATTGTAAGGGTTGCTCCTTTTAATTCTGCTGAAGTGGCTGCAGCAAGCATTACTATACCAACTCCGGCATAAACATAAAAAGGATGTCTTTTTTGTGTAATTTTAAATATTAAAAATGATGCTACAATAAATACCAGCATCCAAGCAATAATTATTAAGCTTTTTAATTCGTCTTTAGCCGCAACCATAATCCAAGTAATTAAAAACAATCCATTGCCAGCTGCTGTTAAAATATCTGCAGTATTTTTTTGATCCTGAGATTTTAAAATGCTTGCTGTATTTGCTAAGAAAAATAAAGCACCAAAACCATAAGCAAACAAAAGAAGCTTTTGAAGATCTACCAAGGGGAATTCTTTTTGAAAAAATAAGTGGGGGATGCTATATAATAAAACAACGATAAGCGCTGAAAATATAAGCTCTCTTAAATTAGTTAGCGCAGTTATCCAAATTGCTCCCAAAATAACTATAAATAAATAAGCAAAAAGTCCAACGTGATCATTTGGTGGTGATTTAACTAATAAAGGAGCAATGCTTGCTAAAAATAAACTTAAAAGCGCAAGCGCACGAACATTATATTTTACGCTAGCAAAGGCAACAAATGCGGTGCTTAAAAACATTACAAAAAGAGCTGAAGTAGGAGAAAAAAACCCATAAATCATTCTTGCTGCAAAAAGAGTTAATAAAATTATTGTTGACCCTAAAACTAAAAATGTGCCGCCTTGATTTACATATTTTCTTATTCGCCAATAACCAAGCATAATAAAAAGTGTTCCAGCAATAATGCCAAGAGCAATTCGCCCTATTGGCCCAATCCAATTATTAAGAAATGCATAAGTTATAAACCAACCAAAACCAATAATTAAAAGAAAAGCCCCAAGTTTTAAAATCCAATCCTCTTTCAACCATTGAATAAAATTATTCCATTGGTGACTTTGAGCTTCAAAATGTGGCTTGAATTGTTCTTGTTTTATATATTCAACTTGCTGAGCTGGTTGATTTGTTGAAATATTTAAGGGATAAGGCTGCTGCATTTCGGTTTCAATTTGTTTTGCTTGTTCGTATTGTTTTAACTCTTCGTAAGTTTTTTCAGAAAGCGATTTGATTTCTTTTTCTAGCTTTTTAACAAAGCTTTCTAATCTTTCTATTCGATTACGAAGACCAGCAAAACTAACCAAAACAATTATTAATAAAATAAAAATTGTGAAAGTTAACATTTTTTTATTTAAATTAATTTATATTTTTATAATATTATATTATAACAAAATCAAAAAAATTTTAAAAATTTTTATAATTTGTCTTTTTCTAAATTTAAATTATAAAAATTTTCAAATAATTTTAGAACTAATATTGGGCCGGTGCCGCCGGGGGTTGGAGTATAAATAATATTTTTTTCTTCAGCTTGGTCTGGGTTAAAGTCCCCAAAAATTTTATTATTTTCATTAAAATCATAGCCAAAATCAATAACTACGGCGTTGTTTTTTAAATGTTTAGCGCTAAACAAGCCGGCTTTTCCAACTCCAGAAACTATTAAATCATAATTTTTAAGCTCTGATTCTAAATCTTTATCTTTGCTTGTAAAAACCCTAATTTCTTTTGTTTTATCTAACAGCCAAAAAGCAATTGGTTTACCAACCAAACTTCCAAAACCAATAACAGCGACTTTTAAATTTAATGTTTCTATTTTTTGGCGATTTAAAATTTCTTTTATAGTTAAAACTGCTGGCGGTAAAATTTTGCTACGGCCAGTATAAAAAGCGCCCAAAGAATGTTCTGATAATAAATCAACATCTTTTTGTTTGGGGATAACATTTAAAACATAATTAGTATTAATATGAGCTGGCAAAGGAAGTTGAACTATAAATCCTCCGCAGGTTTTAGGAGTTGATAATCTGTGAATTTCTTTTCTTAATTGGTCAGTGGTAATATTTTCTTCTAAATTATAAATTCTAAAATCAATTTTTAATTTTTCGGCTATTTGTTGTTTTTGTTTTAAAAAATTTAAAGATTCTTTGTTTTGACCAACAATTACTGCGCCAAAAAATTTATTTTTTTCTAATAAGTTTATTTTATTTTTTAAGTTTTCAAGAAGTTCTGCTGCTATTTTTTTGCCGTTAATTTTCATATTATTAATCTATCCCGGGCAAAGGAAATTGTAAAGCTAAATTAGAAACTTCTTTTTTAATTTCTTCTAAAAATTTATTATTTTTAATGCTTTCCTGAAATTCTTTAATTTTTATTTGTCTTAATTCTTTTTCTTCTGGCATTTCCCAAGTTGAAAATTCTTTAATAATTTTAAAAATCCATTCTCCAATTTGAATCATTTCTTTTTCTTTCATTCCGCGGCTGGTTACTGCTGGAGTGCCAAGTCTAATTCCAGAAGGATAATAAGGCGGAAACAAATCTCCGGGAATAGGATTTTTATTTACAGTAATATTTGCGGCTTCCAATGCTTTTTCAATAAAATATCCTTTTCCCGGGCCAAAGGGCCTTAAATCTAAAAGCAAAAGATGATTATCTGTTCCGCCAGAAACAAGTTTAATCCCATTATTGATTAAAGTTTGAGCTAAAGTTTGAGCGTTTAAAATAATTTGTTTAGCATAATTTTTAAATTCTTCTGACTGAGCTTCTTTTAAAGCCACGGCAATTCCGGCAATAATATGTTCGTGCGGTCCGCCTTGCATTCCCGGAAAAACAGCTTTATTTATTTTTTCGCTAAATTCTTCTTTTGAAAAAATAATTGCTCCGCGCGGACCGCGTAAAGTTTTATGAGTAGTAGTGGTTATAATATCACAAAAAGGAAAAGGTGAAGGATGAACTCCGCCGACCACCAGCCCGGCAATATGAGAAATATCAGCCATTGAAATTGCATCGATGTTTTTGGCAATGCCTGCTATTTTTTCAAAATCAATTTGTCGGGGATAAGCTGTAAAGCCAGAAATGATTAATTTTGGTTTGTGCTCTTTGGCTAGTTCTTCTATTTTTTGATAATCAAGCTGTTCAGTTTCAGGATTAACTTCGTAATGAATAAATTTAAATAATTTTCCAGACAAACTAACTGGGTCGCCGTGGCTTAAGTGTCCGCCATGCGCTAATTTTAAAGACAAAATAGTGTCGCCAAAATTTAAAAGTCCGGCATAAACTGCTAAATTAGCCGGAGTTCCTGAATAAGGCTGAACATTAACATTATAATTTTCTGCTTTAAAAACTTCTTTGGCTCTTTTTTGGCATAATGTTTCTAATTCATCAATATAAACATTTCCGCCATAATATCTTTTATTAGGATAACCTTCAGCATATTTATCATTAAAAATGCTCGCTATTGCTTCTAAAACTGCTTTAGAAGCATAATTTTCAGAAGGAATTAGTTCTATACCGTTTTTTTGTCTTTCTTGTTCTTTTAAAATAAGATTATAAACTTCGGCATCTTTGTTTTGTAGTTCTTTGTATTCCATTTAAATTTAAATGTTTAAAATAGGCATAACAATATAAAAATAATAACTATCAGTTGTGGATTTAATTAAAGCTGGTTTATTTTCTTCGTTTAAACCAATAAAAACTTCTTCGGTTTTAATGTTTTTTAATCCGTCTAATAAATATTTCCAATTAAAAGCAATTTCTTCGTCTTCGCCTTTTATTTTAGCGCTTAAAGTATATTTACTTTGCCCAGTGCTTTGTTCTGAAGAATAAACTTCCATAATTTTTTTATGAGAATTAATTTTAAGATTAATAGCTGAAGTTTTTCCACTTAAAATACTATTTAATTTAATTGCTGAAATAAGTTCTTCTTTATTTAAAACAATTTCGCATTTAAAATTTTTAGGAATAATTGATTCATAATCCGGGAAATTACCTGAAACCAGTCTGGAAATTAAATTAAAACGTTCGGTTTTAAAAAGGATTTGGTTTTCGTCAATAAAAATATTTAAATTTTCGTTGTTTTCTAAAATTTTATTTAATTCATTTGCGGTTTTTAATGGAATTAAAATGCTAAAACTATTTGTAAAATTAGTTTTAAATTGAGTATTAGGTATTGTTTTTTCTGATAATCTAAAACTGTCAGTTGTTGTAAGTTTTATGCTTTCAATATTAAAAGCTAAAAAAACACTGTTTAATTCTGGTCTAATTTCGTTAATTTGAGCGCTGGAAATAATTTGATTTAATGATTCTTTAAATAAGTCTGCTCTTATTTCTAAAAAATTATTTTGGTTTTGAATTTTAGGAATAATTGGGAAATCTTCTGCGGGTTGAGTGTTTAAAATAAGATTATAATTATCAGTAGTTATTTCTATTTTTGAATCTTTTGATTCAAAATTTATTCTTTCTAATTGAAGATTATTAATTATTTCTGATAAAACACTAAAAGGTAAAGTTGTTTCTCCTTCTTCTATTATTTTTCCAGGCAAAATACTAGTAATAGCAATTTCTAAGTTTGTAGCAATTAAATTAATTTCATTATCTTTAGCTTTAATTAAAATATTTTTTAAAATAATTAAATTTTGATCATCTTTAACCGCTCCGCTTAAAACCTTTAAACTATTTTTTAAATTTGTTTTAGTAACTATCAATTTCATATTTTTATATTAATTTATATTATTATATATTATTATTTTATTCAAACTGTGGAAAACTAAATTAATTCTTATAAATGTTTTCTTTTATTAATAAAATTTTTTGATAAAGAGTGGAGTTGTTGTTAATTTCTTGGTTAATTTTTTCATAAGCATGAATAGCGGTGGTATGATCTTTACCCATTTTTTCACCAATATAAGGATAAGACATATTTAAAACATCTCTTAATAAATAAATTGCAATTTGTCTGGGCTCAACAATTTCTTTTTTTCTTTTAGGAGTTAATAAATCTTCCGGTGAAATATTAAAGAAATCAGCTACAGCTTTAATAACTTGGTCAGTGGTTATTCGTTTTGAAATAGTTTGTATGGTTTTATTTATAATATTTTCAGCTTCACTAAGACTTAAAGAATTTTTGCTTTCTTTGTAAAATAATATTTTATTTAATACTCCTTCAATTTCTCTAATATTTCTTTTAACTTTTTTAGCTATTAAATCGATTATATTTTCGCTTAATTCTGCTCTTTTTTCTTGAAGTTTGTTTTTAATAATAGCCACACGCATTTCATAATCAGGATAGGTGATATCCACAATTAATCCACCCTCAAATCTGGATCTTAATCTTTCTTCTAGGGTTGGTATTGATTGCGGTGGCCGGTCAGAAGAAATAATAATTTGTTTATTGTTTTCATATAAACTATTAAATATATGGAAAAATTCTTCTTCGGTTTTTTCTTTGCCGCCAATAAATTGAATATCGTCAATTATTAAAACATCAACATCTCGATATTTTTTCTTAATATCTTCTATTCTTTTATTTCTTATTGACCAAACAATATCGCTTACAAATTTTTCAGAAGGAACATATATTGGTTTTATTTTATTTTTATATTCCTTTTTAATTTCATTACCTATCATTTGAATCAAATGAGTTTTTCCAAGTCCAACTCCGCCATAAACAAAAAATGGATTATATTTTACTCCAACGTTTTTAATAATTGCCAAAGCGGCATTATAAGCT
The DNA here is from genome assembly GCA_049968295.1 of Minisyncoccia bacterium. GTDB lineage: Bacteria > Patescibacteriota > Minisyncoccia > UBA6257 > 2-01-FULL-56-20 > JANWZH01. Next base: position 14,450 of record JBMFRD010000003.1, on the reverse strand, counting down.
AACTCATTAGAAGATCCAACTACAAAAGATTTTAATGAATATTTTGAATTTAAGCCAGTTTCTGGATCTACTCTTAAATCTAAAAATGCTTTTTCAAAATTATCTTCAATTTTTTCTTGTTCAGTAATATTAAAATATTTGCTATTAACAATAAATTCAATTTTTTTAATATTAGGATCGTGTTCGCGGGCAATGTTTAAAATAAGTTTTGCATATTTGTTTTCAACCCATTCTTTTGAAAAATTATTTGGCAAAGCTACGGTTAAACAACTATCTTCATTTTTAATTAAAAGACTATTTTTTAGCCAAGTAACAAAATTTGGCTTTGAAATTTGTAGTTCTACATCAACCAATATTTTTTTCCACAATATTTCTAAATTTTTATCTATTTCTTTTTCCATTTTTTTATTTTTATGTTATTTAATTGTTTATATTTTAATATTGTTTAATTTTTAATCAATAACCTTAAAATGAAAAACTGTGGATTAATTGTTAATAACTTTTATTTGATTTAAGAAAGAAAACCTGTTATTATCAATTTATTGTATGGTCGAATATCAAATTATAAAAAATGTCGCAAACTTATCAACCCAAAAAGAAAAAAAGAAAAAGAACGCATGGTTTTTTAGCTAGAAAAAGAAAAAACAAAGGAAAAAAAGTTTTGGCTCGAAGGAGAAGAAAAGGCAGATATAGAATTTCTGTTTAAAATTTAATGTTGCCGAAAAAAAACCGTATTAATTTAAAAAATTTAAATAATTTTTTATTAATTAAGCCTCAAAAAATAAAAAAAACTCCATATTTTGATTTATTTATTTATCAAAACAATATTTTAGAAAATAGATGCGGGGTTTTATTAAGTAAAAAAATAATTACAAAAGCAACTCAAAGAAACAAAATTAAAAGAATTATATTTTCGATAGTTTCTAAATTATCAAATCAAAGCAAAGATTTCTTATTTAAACCAAAGCCGGAAATTTTAAAAATAAATAAAAACGAGTTAAAAAAAATAATTTTATTAAATTTAAACTAAAATAATGAATAATATTTATCATTTATTAATTTACAATCCATTTTTAAATATTTTAATATTTTTTTACCAAACTATAGCTTTTAAAGATTTAGGATTAGCAATTATTTTTTTAACAATTTTAGTTAGAATAATTTTATATCCTTTAGCTAATCAAATGTTGCAAACCCAAACTTTAATTCAAAAAATTCAACCCGAAATAAAATTAATTCAAAAAAAATACAAAACCGATCCTCAAAAACAATTAAGCGAAACAATGGCTATTTACAAAAAAAACAATATTAATATTTTTTCAATGTATTTTTTTATTTTAATTCAAATACCAATTTTAATTGCTCTTTATAGTATTTTTTCTCAAAATTTTCAATTAATTAATTTAAGTAATCTTTATTCTTTTGTTCCTAAACCAGAAATTATTAATCCAACGTTTTTGGGCTTGATAAATTTAACAAAACCAAGCATAATAATTGCAGTATTGGCTACGTTTTTCCAGTATTTTCAGATTAGGCTTAGCCTTGTTGTTTTAAAAGATAAAAAAAATATTAATAATTTTACACTGTATTTAGGACCAGCAATAACTTTTGTTTTTTTGTTTTATTTTTCATCAGCAATTGGTTTATATTGGCTGACAACAAATTTAATTTCATTAATAAACCAGTTTTTTATAAATAAAAAAATTATACAAGAAGAAAATCAAAAAAATGGATTGGAATAATTTTATATCAGAATTAATTAAAAAAATGGGATTTAATGATTTTAAAGTAGATATTGATAGTGAGCATGGCCATGCTTTAATTTTTATTCATGAAAGCGAAAATTTAATCAAAGAAAATCTGCCCTCTTTTGTTTCAAATCTAAATCAAATTATTCAATTAGTAGCAAAAAAACAAAATATTAAACCAGTTTTTGTAGATATTAATAATTATAGGAAAGAAAGAGAGCAATTAATTATTAAATTAGCTAAAGCCGCGGCTAAAAAAGTTATTTTAACCAAGCAAGAAATAGCTTTGCCGCCAATGAATTCTTATGAAAGACGAATTGCTCATTCTGAATTAGCTTCAAACCCTGAAGTTATTACTGAAAGTTATGGAAAGGGAAAAGAAAGACACGTTGTTATTAAGCCAGCTAACAATTAGTATTAAAATATTTACAAATCAATTTCATATAAATTATTGTCAAATCTATTAACAAAAAATACCTTATTGTTTAAAACTTTAATTTTGTCAACATCAAAATATTTATTTTGATCAGAAAAAACAGTTTCGGTTAGACCATTTTTTACATTTATTTTATAAATATTGTCTTCGGTGTATAAATTTTTTGTTATATAATCATCAATTACAAGTTTTTCTTGTAAAACATCTTGGTCACGTGGCACAGCGCAAATTAAAAAAATGTCTTCTGAAGGTTTTTTGTTAGCTGTAGAAGTTGTTGTAGATGTTGGATTGGTAGATGTTGGATTGTTTGATTGAAAATTTTCTTTGGACAATGGTTTATAAAAATTACATTTTGATGGTAGAGTTATAAAATTAAGTTTTTGTAATTTAAAATTTGGAGCCACTAAATAAAATTCTCCCCCTTTGCCCAATTCTCCAGAATAAAAGATAGTTCCGCCTTTTGCTTCTTCGTTCCAGTTTAAATATAATCCAAGATAATCATAAATAACCGACAACGTTTTATTTTTAACATTAAAAAGCCAAACGTAGTTTACGTTTAATGAAGACGGCTTTGTGGTTATTAATAAATTTTCTTTATCTTTCCAAATTAATTCTGAATCCAAAAAATTAGTTTCAAGCAATTTTGTTGGCGAAGCATCTTTTTTTGTTAAATCTAATTGATAAATATTATTTTTCCCGTTTTCTGTTTTAAAATAAGCGGCTTTATTTTCTAAAGAAATAGCAATTTTAGAATTTAATTTTTTAATTTGACTCCAAGTTTTACTTGAAACATCAAAAATGCTTGCTGAATCTTTAAAATTAAAAATAATTTTTGATGAATCTGGAGAAAAAGAAATATTTTTATAGAAGTTAAAACTTGCACCAGGATTATATATTATTTCTTCGTTCGGCCCTGATTTTTTTATAATTTTCCCAGATTCATCAATTAAAATTACTTCCCCGTTTTTATTTACGGTATAATTTAAAACTTTAATATCAGAAACTTTTTTAACTTTGGAAACAGCGCTTATTCCTTGATTATTATAAAAATTATTGTTTTGAGAAAAATTGTTTCCTGGCGGATTAATTGGAGGCAAAGACCCTTTTTGTCCTTGGTCTTTTGAGGGTTGGCATTTTAAATTATAAAAATATTTTAAAAAAGTTGTTTCAGGGAAACCATCACAAGGAAAACTTAAAACATATCCTAAAATTAAAACAATTAAAATCGTAATAATTATTAATACTTTTTTCATAAATTTATTTTTTAAATATTAAATTTATTTCGTCCAAAGCGGTTTCAGATTCGTCATTGACGTTTTGAGCATAAGCCTGAATGTTGATGATAGTTTGGTTGTTGCCCAAAACTTTTATTGGCAAAACAAACGGATCTTCTATTTTTCCCAAAGCATCTATACCATTTATCGACCAATTTATATTAATTTCATCAAAGTCATATTTTTTAAGGTTAAAGAAATAAGGAATTGCGCTAACTTCAAATTCGTTCATATTAATCTCTTTTTTGGGAAAGGGGGCATTAATAATTAAGCGTGGTTTAACTATTGGAATTTCAATTAATTTTATAACATTAAAATCAGGTAGTTCTATTCTAATCTCAACAACTCTTTCGGTTAGATTTGGAGCTATAAAACTTATTTCTTTAACCCCTTTATCATTGCTTACTAAATTGTCGTTTATATACCAATAAATTTTATTTTGAGATAAATCAACAATTTTGCCATTTTGCACAAAATCAAAACCAACATTTATAGTTGATCCCGGAGATGGCAAATTTTTTCCATAAAAATCATAAGGAGTATAATTTAAAGCCTCCCAACTAATTAATAATTCTTCAGAATTATTTTGAGCAAAAACAAGTTTATTTAAAAAAAATACTGATAAAAATAATATGGCTATTAAAATTTTAATTTGAAATTTCATATTTTTAAATCGATACCAACTTAAAATTGTTTATTCGACATTGATATTTATTATTATAATTTATTTTTTAAAATTCTTCCAGCAATATTTATTAACAACAATATTTATTAATTAGTTGTTCATTTACATTTTTTGATTTTTGTTTAGCGTCTCTGTAGCTTTTTCTGCTATTTTTGTTGTTTTTTCAACGGCTTCGATTTCTGGTGCTAATTCCGGCTGAACAACTTTAGCCACCTTGGCTCCTATTTTAACTCCAGTTTGAACCGCCTTGGTAGCTTTTGAAATTTGATCCTGTATTTTTGGATTATTTTCAATAAATACAGTAATCGCAAAACCAACCGTTCTAAACGGCAGCCAACCAAAATAAGGAATAAGCTCTAAAAGATTTGCAACTAAAGTATAAGTTCGTTTAACTCCTTTTAAATATAAATAAAGCTGAGAAGAAGAAAAAGCATAAAGATCTGAAAGCCAAAAATCATCCAATCCCAAAAATATTAATAGAAATTCAATTAAATCTGGAAGAGCAAAAAACCAAAAACCGGCAATTAAAGCTTCGCCTAATCTTATTTTTGGTTCATTTTGATTCTCATCCATTTTTTATTTTAACATATTAAAAAATAATTTAAATAAGCCCTGATTCTAAAAGTTCTTCTGGGTTGGTGGTTATTATTTTATGTTCAAAATAAGAAGAAATTATTTGGATAGCAACGTGTTGTTTGCCGGCAAAAAACAATCCAGTTCCAACTTCTGCTGTAAGCAGTATGTTTTTTTCGGCTTCAGTTAAATTAAAAGCTTTAGCTACGGTATCAATTGCTGCTGGCGCTTGTTTTAGTAAAAGTTGCAAAGAAGAATTAGTAATAATTGGCCGACCATATGGTGATTCCAAAAAATCTTGAACATCTTGAGTTATAGTTGAAACGCCTAAAAAATATTTTCTTGCTCTTTTAACTAATCCAAACAAAAACTGAGCGCTGGATTCATACTTCATCATCCACCAAGCTTCATCAACAACTAAAATTCTTTTTTTAAAATCAGCGCGAATAACATTCCAAATATAATTTAAAACAACATACATTGCAATTGGCCGAAGCTCATCTTCGAGGTCTCTAATTGAAAACACAATTAATCTATTTTTTAAATCAACATTAGTTGGTTTATTGATAAAGCCGGAAAAACTTCCTTTAGTAAATTTATATAATTTTTCAGCCATTGCTCGTCCGCCTTCTAAACTTCTTAAAACTGTTTCTAAATCTTCTAAAAGAGGTGGTTCGGCATTAGAAAAATCTTCGCCAAAAACAATTTCTCGAGAAGCATAGGTTTCAGTAAGAGCGCGATCCAGTAAAGCATCTTCTTCGGTTGATAAATCACCCAACATTAATTTTAAAAGCCCGGACAAATTAACAATATGAGAGCGTAAAACATCTTCTGGATCTTCGTTTGGCGGAATAAGCGGCAAGTCAAAAGGATTAATATTTTGATCCGAAGCAATAGAAATATTAAAAAAACTTCCACCAAAAGCTTTGGCTAATTTTTCATATTCATTTTCCGGGTCAATAATAATAATATCTGTTCCCATCATTAAATATCTTATAACCTCAAGTTTGGTGGTGTATGATTTTCCGCTGCCTGATTTTGCAAAAATAACTTGATTGGCGTTTTCTAAAGAAAATCGATCAAAAATAACCAAACCATTATTTTGCCTGTTTATTCCATAAAGAATGCCATTATTTGAAGTTAAATTTTCAGAAACAAAAGGAAAAAAAGAAGAAATTGGTCCGGAATTCATTGGGGTGGTAATATTAATTTTATCTTGATTTAATGGCAGAACTGATAAAAAGCCTTCTAATTGCTCAAAAAGAGTTGGTTTAACATAAACTAATTGCGATTCAGTTATTGATTCTATTCTTCCTTCAAGTTTAGCTAATTCATCTTGAGTGTCAGCATAAATAACAATATAAACTCCAGTTGAAAAAAGTTTTTCTTGAGCTTGTTGTAAAGAATCTCGTAAATTTTCAATATCATTTAACGCGGTTTCAAGTATTGGATCGCGCACCATTCCTTTTTCTTGCGCTTCATTAATTTGAGATTCAACTTGAGCCGCTTTCTTTTTTAAATTTTTTAAAGCAGTGGCAGTATCAATTGGATTAATATAAATAGCAATATCAAAAAGATTGGGCAAATTAATTAGCGGTTCAAACCAGCCCGAGGTTAAAAATCTTGGATAAGATAAAATAAAAAATGACTTAACAAATTTATCCCCAACTTTTAAATAGTTAGAATTTACTTCTATTCCTGACGGCGCTATTATTTTTTTTATTTCCTCAAATTTATTTTGTTTAGAATCATCCATATTATTATTTATATTTTTACACTAACGCCCTCTTTTTCTATTGTTTCTGGATTATAATAATTATAAAAAAGTTCTAATAAACTTTCATCTTCTAATCGAACCGCATCTAAACCAATAGAAGTTAACCCTTCAATTACTTGATTTGTTCTTTGATTTAATTGGTTAATGTTTTCTATTAAATTTTCTTCGGATTGTTTTTCGGCTTGATTGTTTTTTCCTCCAAAAAATGGAATTTTTGATAGCGCGCTTTTTGTTTCTGCTCCAATATTAATTGGGTCATAAGGCACAACTACAAAAAAAGTTTTTAACATAATTGCGTTTTCTTTTACAAAGCTACGGATAAATTGAATATATTCTTCAATTTGATTTTGTAAAAGACTTGAGGATTCTGTTTTTTTTCTTTCGGATAAATTAGCTAAATATTTTTCAATATTTATTTTTCGGGAGTGAATAATGATTTGAATCGGAAATTCAAGCGAGTTTAAAAAATCTTGATAAGCTTGAGTAATAATATTTTGTTCCTCTTCGGATTTTAAAGCAAAATTTGTTCCGCCAACAACAACTATTTGTCTTAAACCGCCATTTTTTAAAATAACAGTATTAAGCTTTATTTCTTTAATTTCTACTAATTCTTTTGTGTCCCCAAATTCAGTTTTCATAATTTTATTATAACATAAAAAATTTAACGATAATCAACTCGACGGGCTATTTCTTTTGCCCCGCTAATTTTATTAAAGATTTGATACTTTTCTTTTGTAATTTCAAAATTCCGTTTTGCTTTTAAGGCATTAGGCGAAGATCCAATAAGCACTTGATCTTCAGCTTTTTTTAAAGAAAAACCAGAAACTATTTTTTCTAAAGAAGAAATTAAATCCAAGCTTATATTTTTTTTAATATTTTCCTGACTTTTTGTAATTTCTGGATGTTCGGGCTGCCAAACATAAATCTTGGGTTTTAAATAAAAATTTATAGTTGCAAAAAAAATACGACTAAATGGCTGGTTGTTTATTTTTATAAAAGCAAAAGCCAAAGCAATTAAACTGATAATTAAAGTAATAACAACCCAAATAATAAAATTTACAGTAAAGTAAAAAACCATACTTATTCCAAAAGCAGCGGCTATATATAAAAATTGGCGCAAAGTTAACGGCCCAACAATTTTGTCTTCAATGTCAATAAATTGAGGAACTTGAAACCGCATATTATAATTTTAAGCCAATTTTTTAATTTTTCCAAGATTAATTTAAAGAATTGTTAAAAAATATTTTTTAGATGTTTTTTATTTTAAATTTAAAATATTAATTTAAAAATTTTATTTTTTTATTCAATTTTAACTTTAAGTTTTCTTACTTTTTTGCGGCTAAGTTTGGGAAGTTTTATTTTTAAAACTCCGTTTTTAAAATGAACTGTGGCTTTGTCCGGGTCAATTTCTTGAGGCAAAATTATTGATCGTGAAAACTTGCCCCAAAAACATTCTTGATATAAGTAATTTCTTTTTTCAACTCCTTCAGAATGTTTTCTTTTGCCGCGAATAGTTACGGAATCATTAGTAACGTTAATATCTAAATCTTCTGGATCAACTCCGGCAATAGCGGACTCAATAACAATATCATCTTCAGTTTGATAAACATCAATGGCTAATTGACCCTCAGCGCCATCAAATTCACTTTCTTCGTAATCGTAGTCTTTTTCAATATTTATTTTTTGAGCCAAATTTGAATTAGATTTTGCAAATTTAATTTCATAATCTTCGTTTTCTTCACTATTATTTTCTTTAGAAAAATTGGCTAATTTTTCAAAAAATTCTTTATCTTGTTCTTCGTTCATATTATAATTTTATTTTTAAGACCTTTATAATTTTTTATATTTTAATTTTTCAAAATCAGTTAAAACAATTAAACCAGCTATAAATAATATTGATATTGTAATTAAAGAATTCCCATAAATAATTATAAAGAAATTAAATAAGGTATGCAATACCGTTGCTAAAAACACGCCTAAAATTAATGGTTTTTTATGCCCAAATTCCCGAATGGATATTGCCCAAAAATAGCCAATTATTCCCGAAGCTAAAGTATGAAGCAATGTTGCGCCAACAAATCTTAATGAAGCGGTTTGAAACATAATTAAATTTGAACCTTGGATAATTTTATTATTAGTTAAAACCCCAATATTTTCTAAAGTCGCAAAACCCAAAGCATTAACAATTATATAAATCATAGCATCAACTGGTTCATCAAAATCTTTGTTTTTATAAACAGTTAAAAAAGTAGTAAAAAATTTAATTATTTCTTCAATAAAAGCGTAAAGAGTAAAAATACCAATAATAAAAAGCGGAGTGGAATCTTGATTAAAAGGTAAAAGACCCTCTTTTTCAAAATTATCATTAATAAAATATTGAACTAAAAAAGATAAAATTGCGGCAATAATTCCAGAAATAAAAGTTATAAAAATTAAATACTTTGGTTCAGGATGAGGATCTTCGCGTAAATAAAAAAATAACCAAGCTAGTCCTGGCAAAAACCCAATAATTATTCCCAAAGTATTCATAAATTATAATAATACAACAAAATTTATTTTAATAAAATTTTTAATTTGTTTTTAATTGTTTTTAATATTGTAATTTTTATTAAATTTATTTTGCGCCGTTACCGGGATTTGAACCCGGGTTTTCGGGCTGAGAACCCGACGTCCTAAACCAGACTAGACGATAACGGCGTAAATAATTATTTAATGTTTAAATTTTATAATAAAAAAATAAAAAATAAAAATTTATAAAACAAACAAAATTAATTGTCATTGCGAGCCCAAAACTACAACCAAGTTGAGTTTTGGGTTGACAATCCGGCGAAGCAATCTTACATTCGCTTCGCTCAAATTCAAAACGTAAAAAACGCAAAATTAAAAATGCAAAATGCAAAAGAAATATTTTGAATTTTTAATTTAAATATAGATTCTACTTTCTACTTTCTAGATTCTAGATTCTTTTTTATTGCTTTGCGCTTTACGTTTTAAATTTTACGCTTTTATTCTTTTGCCTTTTGCATTTTTAGTTTTTAATTTTTATTTTTTCTGTCATTGCGAGCTGAAGGCGAAGCAATCTTACATTAGTGTTAATAACGTCAATGTAAGATCGCCACAGTTTATCCCGATTATTCGGGACCCCGAAGCGTCGGGGCTCGCGATGACGAAAAAGAAACGTCATTGCGAAGAACCCCGAGATTGGGGTGATGCGGCAATCTTACATTGATATTTTGTTTATTCTTTATAAATAATAACCGAGCTTTTAATTGAATTATTTTTTTCATTTATTACTTCTATTTCAAGCAAATTTTGCGAATCTAAGTTTTGAGGATAAAAAGACCAGTTAAATTCATAAGGAGAAATAAAATTGCCATCAAAAGAATTTATTAAATTGTTATTTAAATAAACATTTATTTTTTTAATTATTGAGCGGGAACTAATATTAGCTCTTAAATTAATTAAATTATTAACAATAAAAGATCCATTTTGCGGAGAAATTAAATTAATTTGAGGTTTGTCAAATAAGGCTAAGTCTTGATTTATTTTATCTTTATTATTTTGCGCCCAATTTAAAACTGAAGTTTCCCAATTATTAAATTGCGGATCAAGATTGGGATAAACTGGAGCTGGGCCTAAAGGATTGTTTTTATCAACATAATATAAAATAGAATGAACTTCGTTATTAATAATATATTCTCCGTTTAAAATGGATTTGTTTTGAATTGGAATTTCTGGTTTAGGAAATTCTTCTGGAGTAAATTTTGGCAAAACATCGGCTAAAAAATTATGCCAAATAGGAACAGCAGCCAAAATACTTGAACCGCTCTTTTGCATTGGTTTGTTATCATTATTTCCAGCCCAAACTCCAACAACTAAATTTGGAGTATAGCCAAAAGCCCAAGCGTCACGATAATCATTTGTTGTTCCGGTTTTTAAAGCAACCTGATATCCGGGAAAAACAGTTAAATTAAAACTTGCTCCAAATAAACCCGCTCTCGCTTCTGGATCAGATAAAATATCATTAATCATTCGAACATAATTTGAATCAACAATCTGGGAATTTTTATTAGTATAAGATTCTAAAACATTTCCTTTAGCATCTTTTATTTCTAAAATAAACGATTGTTCATTTTTTATTCCATCATTAGCCAAAACCCCATAAGCGCCAACTAAATCAATTAATCTTACTTCTCCGCCGCCTAAAACCAAAGATAATCCATACCTATTTGGATTATTTAAAGTAGAAACTCCAAAATCGTTTAAAATTTTAAGCGCATCTTTTAATCCGCTTAAATATAAAACTTTAACTGCAGGAATGTTGCGCGACTGGGCTAAAGCAATTTTTAAATTAACTGGACCAAGAAAATTATGATCAAAATTTTCAGGATGAAAACAAACAGGATTGTCAATATTATAATTTGGCGGGTTTGGACAATTTGGATTATTAGGTACAAATTCAGTTGGCACATCAAATACAACCGTATTAGGCGTATAGCCTTTTAAAAAAGCGCTTAAATAAACAAATGGTTTTAGGGCCGATCCGGGTTGACGCAATCCTTGAGTAGCCACATTAAAATTTCCAAATTCTTTATTGTAAAAATCCTTTGAGCCGACTAAAGCTAAAATTTGACCGGTTTTGGGATCTTCGGCAACCAAAGCCGCGTTTTTGCCTTGATATAATTTTGTATTTCTTTCTGCGCCTTCTAAAACAGCTTTTTCAGCAGATTTTTGAATTTCGTAATTTAAAGTAGTTTTAACAACTAATCCTCCGGTTCGAACTAAATCTTCTCCGTATTTTTTAATTAAATAATCTTGGACCATCATTACAAAATGTGGAGCAATAATTTTATCTTTTTGAGGTTGAAAATTAATTTTGTAATTTAATGCTGTTTCTAGTTCTTGATCATCTATCATTTTAAGATCTCTCATTTTTTTTAAAATAAATCTTTGTCTTTTTAAAAGCTCATTAACATGACTACCCCAAGGCGAATAATAAGTTGGCGCTTTTGGCAAAGCCGCAAGCACGGCTGATTCAGCTAAATTTAAATCTTTAACTGATTTGCCAAAATAAGCTTGACTAGCTGATTCTGCTCCATAAAGCATTGGACCATATGGTATTTGGTTTAAATAAAACCACAAAATTTTATCTTTATCAAAACGGCGATTAATTTCTATTGCAATAAAAAATTCTTTAAGTTTGCGATTTAATGTTTTTTCCGAAGACAAAAAAACATTTTTAGCTAATTGTTGGGTAATGGTTGATCCACCTTGAACAATTTTTCCATAAATAATATTAGTTAAAAAAGCGCGAATAATTGCCCGCCAGTCAAAGCCCGGAGACTCGTAAAATTTTTCATCTTCAACTGCAATGGTTGCTTCTTTTAAATATTGGGGTATATCTTCAAAAGGAATAACAGTTCTTTTTTCGCCAGTATTTGGCTCAAAAAGCAAAACTTTTCCTTCGCGGTCGTAAATTTTAGTTGATTGATTGATTCGATCAATATTTAAATTTTCAATTAAAGGTATGGTTTGTCTAACTGATATTAAAATATTTATAAAATCAATACTGAATAAAACAAATAAAATAATAAATGCGCTAAATATGATTTTTAAAAAAAATTTACTATTTTTGTTTTTAATTTTAGACATAAAATTATTATAATTTATAAAAAACAATGCCGCAACTTTGCGGCATTGTTTTTTATAATAAATAGCTATAAATTAATTTATAAATTTTCTTCTGGTTCTTCTTCGGTTTCTTCTAAACTATCTTCATCTTCGTTTAAATCAAAATTTTCATCATCATTTTCTTCCATTTCTTCGTCGTCGTCTAACATTTCGTCTTCGTTCATTTCATCCTCGTTTATTTCGTCTTCCTCTTGAGCGTAAAATTTTAATTTTTCTTCGGAGGCAAACATATATTTTTTTTAAAAACGACCTTTAAATATAAATTCTATAGCGTAAAGTATAAGAAATGTTTTTTAATTGTCAATACTTTTTAAATTTTGAGCGGCAACTAAAGATAAAGCTATAGCATCAGTAGCGTCGTCAATAAAATTTTTGTTTTTTAAATTTAAAATTAAATTAACCATTTTAGCCACTGCTTTTTTATCTGAAAATCCATAACCAGTAATTAAAAGTTTTATTTCGTTTGGAGAATATTCCATTATTTTAATATTTTTTTCTAAAGCGGCTAAAATAATTATTCCTCTAATTTCGCTAACTGACATTGCTGTTTTTTGGTTTTTTGAAAAATAAAGTTTTTCAATAGCTAAAATTTTTGGTTTCCATTTTAAAATTAATTTATCAATTTCTTTTTTAGATTCTTTTAAAACCAAAAAACCTTTCTTTTTTATTTTTAATATGCCCGCGGTTTTAAAATTTAATTTATTTTTATGGGCATCAATAATGCCATAACCAATTCTTTGAGTGCCGGGATCAATACCTAAAATTATCATAAATTATAAATTAATATTGGTATATACTTTTTGGACATCCGAATGATTTTCAAGTTCAGTAATTATTTTTTCTAGCAAACGTTTGTCTGTTTCGTTAATATCATTTTTAAATTTCGGCTCCCAACCATTAGGAGTTTCTAAAAAAGCCCAAAGTACACTGCCCGGATCAGCCCATTTTGCTCCGGTTTCATTTAAAATATTTTTAATTTCAGCAACTGTTCTGTTTTTATTATCAGTTATAGCTTCAATTAAAATAGCTGCGCCAGAGGGACCGTATGCTTCTAAAATTAATTCTTCAGTAGAATTTCCGGATTCTTTAGATCTTTTTATTGCCCGTTCAATATTTTCTTGAGGAACTTTAAGGTCGCGAGCTTTTTCAATTAAGCTTCTTAATTTCGGATTAAATTCTGGATTAGGCTCGCTTTTAGCCGCGGCAGTGATGGCTGATAAAATTTTAGAAAAAACCTGCCCTCTTTTTTTGTCTTCAGCTTCTTTTTTGTGTTTTATGCCTGCCCAATGACTATGCCCTGCCATAGCATAAAAATAATATCTGATTTAATTTAATTAATCAATATTTGTTTAAAATTTGGAAGGCGGAGGTGGAATTGGAGGTTTGGGTGGTGGTGGGACATGACCTGATGGATTTGGGGTTGCGGCTTTTGACGAAGACGGAATTTGAGTTGGTGGATTTGAGGTCTGCGGTTTTAGAGCTGAAACATCATTTTTAGTGTTATTTATTAATTTTGGATCCGAATAATTAACTACTTTAATATTTGAAGAATTTAAGCTTTCACTTTCTTTTTTTATTCCAATTTCTATTTCTGCTTTTTTAGCTGGTGGAGGCGGAGGGGTTTTGATTTCAGAAATTTTAATTTCAGGGATTTTGTTTTCAATTTCAGACTTAATTGAACTAAGTTTTTCTTCTTTGTGAATAAATACTGGCTTTGGAATAGGAATTGAGGAAGGATTTGGTGGGGTTGGGGTAGGAGTTGGCGATTTTGGAATAGGGTTTGGAAAAGGCGAAATTGAAGGCGTAGGAGTCGTAGTTTTTTGAATTGAATTTATATTTTTAATTTCAGCCTTTTGTTCTTCTTGAACGTTAAGATTTGGAATTGTAAATGTTGATTTGGGTTGCTCTTTGATTTTTATTTCATTAATCACAAATGATTGGCGCGGCTTGGAAGATATTGGCTCTTGAACCGTAAATTCTTTTTTTAGAAACACTGGCTCAGGACTTATTTTTTGATCGCTCCTCAAAAATACTGTTTCAGGGATTATTTTTTGATCGCTTATTTTTTCTTCGCTTATTTTTTCTAAGTTTTTTAAATTTTTATTCTGACCAGCTGCGTTTAATTTTTTAAGTTCTTCGATTATAGCATCAAACAAATCTGGCTCTTGTTCTTCTTTTGGCGGCGAATAATTTTTTTCAAGCAACGACTTAACTGGTTCAAAAATTTTTGAAGATAATTCTTGCGCTAAATCATTGCCAAGTTTTG
>JBMFRD010000002.1:0-24840 GCA_049968295.1 Minisyncoccia bacterium | reverse complement strand
AATCTAGAATCTATATTTAAATTAAAAATTCAAAATATTTCTTTTGCATTTTGCATTTTTAGTTTTGCATTTTTTACATTTTGAATTTGAACAAAGCGAATGTAAAATTGCTTCGCCGTTCGTTTACACTCACTTCTCGCAATGACGGATGAGGTAGCAAGATTGCTTTGCCCGATGTTTCGGGGTCGCAATGACAATTCTTTTTCCGTCATTGCGAGACCAAAGTTAGCTGGTCCCCGAAGAGTCGAGATAAACTGTGGCGATTTGATAATGGCGTATTAAAAACGAAAAACGCAAAGTGCAAAAGGCAAAAGATAATGATGAAAATTTTAAATAACTTTATTAAATAAAAAATAAAGATATCGTAAAATTCTAAATTCTAGATTCTATTTTCTAGATTCTGTTTTATTGTTTTTCTTTTTGCATTTTAAATATAATTATCTTGGGCTTGATAAATTTTTAAAATTCAATAATATAATAGTATTCCGCCCATAGCTCAATTGGTAGAGCAACTGCCTTTTAAGCAGGAGGTTCCAGGTTCGATTCCTGGTGGGCGGACAAAATATAAAAATTATTTACAAAAAAATTTATTTGCTTTTTAAATAAAATTGTGATAGTATTTAATTTAAATTTAAAAAATCTTGATGGTTAGTTTTATTTTTTGACATTAATTTTTTGATTTTTAAAAGTAAATTTGTGCCCGGGTGGCGGAATTGGCAGACGCGCAACGTTCAGGACGTTGTAGCCGCAAGGCTATGGGAGTTCAAATCTCCCCCCGGGCACAAAACAAGAAAATAAAATGGGAAAAATTTAAGATCAAACATTAAAAAAAGCAAATTGAACTGGGAAAGGGGTCGGGGAAACGGTAGTTCCCCCATAGAGGAAAATAGGAGCGAATGAAATGAGCGACGTAAGAAACCGAGAGGTTTCTTAAGAGGCTGAAAGCCGACGTTCAAATCTCCCCCTGGGCACAAAACAAGAAAGTGAAAATAAAAAAAATAAAATCGATCTTTTAAATTTTTACATATAAATATGTCTTTACAAAAAACAAGTACTTTAAATAAACCGTTAAAAAAACAGGTTTTTAAAAGCCGTCTTACAAATACAATAAATCAATCCGCGCTATTGCAAATAAAAAAAACCAAAAAAATATTAGAAAAAAATGAATTGCCGGTAAAATTTGTTCCCTTGGGCGGATTAGAAGAAATTGGAAGAAATTGTTCTTTTTTTGAATACAAAAATGAAATTGTTGTAATTGATGCCGGAATTCAATTTCCAGAAGAAGAAACTCCGGGCATAGATTATATTATTCCTAACATTACTTATTTAAGAGAAAAAAGAGAAAATATAGTTGCTTTAATTTTAACACACGCCCATTATGATCATATTGGCGCTATCCCTTATATTATTGAAGATTTAGGCAATCCACCAATTTATGCCACTCCTCTAACCAAAGCCATTGTTTTAAAAAGGCAGGAAGATTTTCCAAATAGTCCTAAATTAAATATTGTTGAAATTAAAAACGGCCAACATATTAGAATTTCTGAATATTTTGAAGCTACTTTTTTTGGAGTTCCACACACTGTTCCGGAATCAACCGGCATTGTGCTTCATACACCTATTGGCAATATTGTTCATTTTTCAGACTTTAGAATTGATTATGATGAAAAAGGACAACCTCAAGGATTAGATGAATTTAAAAAAGTTGGCCAAATGGGGATACATACTTTAATGGTTGATTCCACTAACGCTGAAAAAGAAGGTTATACTCTTTCTGAAAAAATTGTTGCTAAAAATTTAGAAGAGTTATTTAAAAAAGCAGATGGCAGAATTATTGTTGCTACTTTTTCTTCGCTTTTAGATCGTATTGCTCAAATTATAAATATTGCTGAGCGTCTTGGCCGAAAAGTTGCTTTTTCCGGATACTCAATGAAAGCCAATGTAAGTATTGCTCAAAATTTAGGCTATATTAAAACTCGCTCTGGAACAATTATTCCTTTAGAAGAAATTAACAAATATAAAGACAATAAAATTTTAATCCTTTCAACCGGAGCTCAAGGCGAATCAAACGCTAGTTTAATGAAAATTATTAATGGCGAGCATCGCTTGCTTAAAATTAAACCCGGAGATACAGTAGTTTTGTCGTCTTCAATTATTCCTGGAAACGAAAGAAGCGTTCAATATGTAAAAGATAATTTGGCCCGACAAGGAGCAATTGTTTATCATTCAGATTTAGTAGATATTCATTCTTCGGGTCATGCGCCTAAAGAAGATCAAAAAATAATAATGAGTTTAATTAAACCTAAATTTGTTGTGCCAATTCATGGTTATTATTTTATGCGTGCCGCAAACGCTTTAAACGCTTATGAAACCGGTATACCAAAAGAAAATATATTTTTAATGGATAATGGACAAGTAGCTGAACTTTATAAAGATAAATTTATAATCACTAATCAAACTGTTCCAGCTTTTTATGTAATGGTTGATGGATTAGGAATTGGCGATGTTGAAGAAGTGGTTTTGCGCGATCGCTTAAATTTAGCCAAAGAAGGAATGCTGGTTTTAATTGCAACTATTGATAAGAGAACTGGCAATTTGCTAAAAAGCCCGGATATTATTTCTCGCGGATTTATTTATTTAAAAGAAAATCAGGAATTATTAGAAGAAATTAGAAAAAAAATAAGAGGAATAGTTGCTCGTTTATCTGGCCAAGATTATGGCGCTGATTATTTAAAAACTTTAATGCGTGAACAAATTAGCCAATTTTTGTATAATAAAACCAGACGTCGGCCAATAGTTTTGCCAGTTGTTATTGAAGTATAAAAATTATGAAAAAAAATATTGTTAGTGGCTTAAAACCAAGTGGAACTTTGCATATTGGCAATTATTTAGGCGCAATTCAAAAAGCCATTGAACTTCAAAATTCAAATAAATATAATTGCTTTTATTTTGTTGCTGATTATCATTCTTTAACTGTAAAATTTAATCCTCAAGAAAAAAAAGAAGAAATTTTTAATATGGCTGTAGATTTATTAGCTTCTGGAATTAATCCCCAAAAATCAATTTTTTTTATACAATCTCATTTAAATGAGCATCCGGCTTTAGCTTGGATTTTTAATAATTTAATTTCAGTTAATCGCCTTTCCGGAATGATTGAGTATAAAGAAAAAATTCAAGAAGGCCAAATTCCAAACGTCGGGCTTTTAGATTATCCAGTTTTAATGGCGGCAGATATTTTGCTTTATAATGCTGATTTTGTTCCGGTTGGTGAAGATCAACTTCAACACTTGGAATTATCAAGAGATATTGCCAGAATTTTTAATTCCCGCTTTGGAAAAACCTTTAAAGAGCCCAAAGCTATTTTAACTAAAATTCCGCGGGTAATGAGTTTAAATAATCCTCATAAAAAAATGTCTAAAACCCTGCCGCAAGGCTGTCTTTATCTTTCGGATTCTCCAGAAATTATTAAACAAAAAATAAAATCTGCAGTAACTGATTCGGAATCAACTATTGGTTATGATCCAGAAAATCGTCCGGGTATTTCTAATTTAATTTTAATTTATTCTGAATTTGCTTTAGCTTCTCCAGAAAAAATAGTAAAGCAATTTAAAAATAAAGGTTATTTTGAATTTAAAAATTCATTGGCTGAATTAATAATTTCAAAACTAAAACCCATTCAGGAAAAAAGAATAAAATTACTAAAAAATAAAAAAGAAGTTTTAAAAATTTTAGAAAGCGGAGCAAAAAAAGCCGGCAAAATTGCTAATATAAATTTTAAAAAAATTAAAACTAAAATTGGATTAATTTAAAAATTTTGCGTCCCCACCAGGAATCGAACCCGGATTTACTCCTTAGAAGGGAGTCGTTCTATCCATTGAACTATGGGGACGTATTTAAATATTATAAATTTTTATATTTAAAATCAATATTTTAGTTTTTTTCTTCAATTAAAATTTTTACTTGATTTAAAGAATTAACTTCTAAAAAACCATGACCAATTTCAAAAAAATGCTCTTGATTATTTTTATCTACGATCTTTAAAACACATGGCAAAATATCAGAAATTAAAGGCCGATGATTATCTAAAATAGTAATTTCGCCTAAAGAAGTTTTCAAATTAATTAACTTAGCTTCATCATCATATAAAATTTTTTTTAAAGAATAAATTGAAACTTGCATTAATTATTTACAACTTCTTCAATGCCGCCTTTTAAATAAAAATTTTCTTCTGGCAAATCATCATAACGGCCTTCTAAAATCTCTGAAAAACCGCGGATCGTATCTTCTAATTTAACATATTTTCCGGACCGACCAGTAAAAGTTTCAGCCACAAAAAAAGGTTGGGATAAAAATCTTTGAATTTTTCTTGCCCGGTTAACAACGCGCTTATCTTCTTCAGACAATTCTTCAATGCCTAAAATAGCAATAATATCTTGAAGTTCTTTATATCTTTGCAAGGTTTTTTGAACTTCGCGGCTAACTTCATAATGGCGAGCGCCAACAATTTTTGGAGTTAAAGCTTGAGAAGTTGAAGCTAAGGGATCAACAGCTGGATAAATTCCAATTTCAGTCAATGCCCGGGATAAAACTATGGTTGAATCTAAATGACTAAAAGTAGTAGCTGGAGCCGGATCAGTAATATCATCAGCTGGAACATAAACTGCTTGCACTGAAGTAATTGAACCATCGCGAGTGGAAGTAATTCTTTCTTGAAGCTCTGCCATTTCTGAAGCTAAGGTTGGCTGATAACCAACAGCTGAAGGCATTCTGCCTAATAAAGTTGAAACCTCTGATCCAGCTTGAGAAAAACGGAAAATATTGTCAATAAAAAGCAAAACATTTTTCTTTTGTTCGTCTCGGAAATATTCAGCCATAGTTAAAGCGGACAAAGCTACTCTAGCTCGCGCTCCGGGAACTTCATTCATTTGACCAAAAACCAAAGCAGTTTTTTCTAAAACTCCGGATTCTTTCATTTCATTATATAAATCATTACCTTCCCGAGTTCTTTCGCCTACTCCGGCAAAAACTGAAACTCCGCCTTCTTCAGAAACATTATGAATTAATTCCATTAAAAGAACAGTTTTGCCAACTCCCGCTCCGCCAAAAAGGCCAACTTTTCCGCCTTTGATAATTGGCGCAATTAAATCAATTACTTTAATTCCAGTTTCAAAAATTTCAGTTTTAACTGATTGCAAAACTAAATTTGGCGCTTGGCGATGAATCTCCCAAAATTTTTTAAAATTTAAATTTTTATTATTTAAAGACTGGCCAGTAACATTAAAAATATTTCCTAAAACTTCTTCGCCAACTGGAACCTGAATCATTTTGCCGGTATTTATTACTTCCGTGCCGCGGCGCAAACCATCTGTGGATTGCATAGCAATAGCCCGCACTCGCCCCGGCTCTAAATGTTTTAAAACTTCTAAAAATATTTTTTCATTATCTTTATTTACAATTAAAGCTGTATAAATTTCAGGCAAAGGTTCATTGTCACTAAACAAAACATCTACTACCGGACCAATGATTTGAATTATTTTTCCTTTTTGCATTTTTTTTAAAATTAAATTGTAATTTAAATTGACCTTTTAATTTTTAATACTTTCCGCTCCGGAAGTAATTTCAACAATTTCTTTAGTAATAACTGCTTGGCGGGCTTTATTATATAAAAGCAATAAATTATTGGAAAGATTCTGAGCATTATCTGAAGCATTTTTCATTGCAAATCTTCGCGCTGAATGCTCCGAAGCATTAGCTTCTAAAATTAACTGATAAACTTCCATTAAAAATAAATGTCGCGAAAGTTTATCTAAAAGAATATTAGCTGAGGGTTCAATTAAATATTCTGAAACTTTACGTTGATTAAAAATTGAAACTGGTTTTTTATTTCTAAATTCAGAAAATTTTCCTTGTTCTGGAATAATTTCTTCTAAAGATTTTTTTATAGCTTCAAATTCAATAGGCAAAATTTTTCTGGATAAAACTTCTTGTTTTAAAGCGCTTTTAAAATGGGTTGAAAAAACAATAACCTCGTCCCATTCAGAATTTAAAAAGCCATTAACTAAAAAGTCAGCCAAAGGTTTAATTTGCGAAACCAAAACATAATCTCCAAAACAAATAAATTTTTGTTTTAAATTAAATTTTAAAAGATAATTTGCTGCTTTTTGACCAACGGCAATAAAAGTTTTATTTTCTTTTCCAAATTTATTAATAAATTGATCAAATTTTTTTAAAACCAAATTATTAAACGCGCCAGCTAATCCTTTGTCCGAAGTTACCACTACTACGGCTGTATTTTTAACTTTTCTTTTTAAAAATAATGGCGGTAATTTAATATCTTTAATTTCAGAAAGACTAGCTAGTAAATCTAAAGCTAAAAATCCATAAGGCCTTGAAGCTAAAGCTATTTCTTGAGCTTTGCGCATTTTAGTTGCAGCCACCAGCTCCATGGCTTTTGTAATTTGGCCAATGTTTTTAACGGTTTTAATTCTTTGTTTTATAATTTGAATTGATTCCATAATTATTTAAAATTATTTTCGGCAAAAAAATGATTTAGCGCGGATTTTAATTTTTCTTCATTTTCCGGACTTAATTCATTTAATTTTTTAATTTCTTCTAAAATATCTGAATGAAAATTAATTATATAATCTAAAAGTTTTAACTCGGTTTCTTTAATTTTGTTTGTTGGAATTTTTTCAAAAAAATTATTTAAGGCCGCATAAAATACTATTGCTTGTTTTTCAAATGAAATTGGAGATAAATCATCTTGTTTTAAAATTTCAACTATTTTTTGTCCACGTTCTATTTTTTGGCGAGTAACCTCATCAACATCTGAAGCAAACTGCACAAAAGCTTGTAGCTCTCTAAATTGGGCAAGGTTATATCTTAATCCGCCAACAATTTTTTTAATAGCCTTGGTTTGGGCTGCTCCGCCCACCCGCGAAACTGAAAGACCAACATTAACTGCTGGCCGAATGCCTTGATAAAATAAATCTGATTCTAAATAAATTTGGCCATCAGTAATTGAAATAACATTAGTTGGAATATAAGCCGTAACATCTCCTAATTGCGTTTCAATAATTGGCAAAGCAGTTAAAGACCCACCACCTTTTTCTTTAGATAACTTTGCCGCTCTTTCTAACAAACGAGAATGTAAATAAAAAACATCTCCGGGATAAGCTTCTCTACCCGGCGGACGACGCAATAGCAAAGAAATTTCACGATAAGCCACAGCATGCTTTGATAAATCATCGTAAACAATTAAAACATCTTCGCCTTTATCTCTGAAATATTCGCCAATAGCGCAGCCGCTAAATGGAGCCAAATAAATTAAAGCCGCAGGTGATGAAGATGAAGCTGAAACAACAATAGTATAGCTTAAAGCATTGTGCTCTTTTAGGGTTTGAATGATTTTAGCTATTTTTGATTCTTTTTGACCAATAGCCACATAAATACATTTAACTGGTTTTCGGGTGGAAGCATCAAATTGTTGATTAATAATTGCATCTAAAGCAATTGCTGTTTTCCCGGTTTGACGATCACCAATAATTAATTCTCTTTGACCGCGACCAATTGGAATCATCGCATCAATAGCTTTAATTCCAGTATGTAGTGGCGTATTTACTGATTCTCTTTCTAAAACTGACGGCGCTTTATTTTCTAAAAAATATTTTTCGGGCTTTGAATTTTTTGAAAAAATATCTCCCAATCCATCTAAAGGGTTTCCAAGCGGATCAATTACCCGACCAAGCAATTCTTCGCCAACCTGAATTGAAATAATTTCACCAGTAGTTTTTACCTTATCTCCCACTTTTACACTATGATAATCATCAATAACTAAAGCGCCAATAGAATCTTCCTCTAAATTTAAAGATAGGGCCCGCCTTTTGCCTTGGCTGGTTTCAATTTCCAAAATTTCCTGACTAGCCGCATTTTTTAATCCTAAAATTTTACAAATTCCGTCACCAACTTCAATTACTTCACCAACCTCTTCCCATTTTGAATCATCCCGAAACCCAGCAATTTCGTTTTTTAATTTTTCAATAATATCAAATGACATTTTATTATTTTAATATTTTTTCTAACCTATTTTTTAATGAAAAATCTAATTGCAATTCATTATTAATTAAAATTTTTAAACCAGCAATTAAATTTGGATTAATTTTTTCCACTAATTCATCTTGCGGAAAAAATTTTTTTAACTGATTAACTAAATTTTGTTGAGGTCTGGCAGTTTCAATTATAATTTTTTTCTTGTTTTCTTTTTCATAAATTAATTTTTCAGCTAAATCAATAATTTTTTCCAATTGATGCCAGTCGTTATTTTTTTTAAGCAAATTTAAAAAATTTAAAATAATTTTTTCTTTTGGAACTTTTTGGTTTAAAGCTAATACTAAAGCTTTGGCATATGTTTTATAATCGTATTTCATAATTTATTTATTATTTTATTTATTATTTAAACTTTCTAAGGCTTGATTAATTAATGATTCGTCAATTAATCTTGGATCAAGTTCAACTGTTTTTTGAATAGTTGTTTTTACTAATTCTTTTGCTTTTTTATAAACCTCAGCTTCAGCTTTTTTAGCTTGGTCCCGAGCCATTAACTCAGCTTGTTTTAAAATTTCTTCTTGTTTTTGTTTAGCTTTTTCCAAAATTTCAGCCTCAATTTGAATTGCTTTTTCTTTTCCTTCTTGAATTAAAGTTAAAACTTCTTTTTCAGCTTCTTTTATTTTTTCTAATTTAAGATTTTCAACCTGGCTTAAACGTTTATCTGCTTCTTCGGCTTTTAAAATTCCTTCTTCAATTTTTTTCCGCCTTTCATTTAAAAGGTTTAAAAGCGGCTGATAAACAAAAATTTTTAAAATTATTAAAACCAAGCCAAAATTAACTGCCTGCGACAAAAGCAGTTTCCAATCAATGCCAAGTTGATGAATTAATTCCTGCATAATTTATTAATTAACCAACAAATTTAATAATTAAAGCTACTACTAAGGCATAAATTGCAATGGCTTCAGCAAAAGCAATTGCCAAAATCATTGCAGTTTGAATTTTTGGCGCTGCTTCTGGATTGCGGCCAATTGCATCTGAAGCCTTAGATCCAATCCAACCAATAGCAATTGCTGGCGCAATTGTTCCAACAATAATCGTGCCCATTGTAGCAAAAATTTTTACTGTTTCTAATTCCATTTTTTTATTTATTTTATTTTTTGCCGATAAATCGGCGTCGACCATTTTTAAATTATTTTATTTAATGATTTTCGCTGGTTGCAATTGAAACAAAAACTAAACTTAACATTGCAAATACAAAAGCCTGAATAAACCCGACAAAAATTTCCAAAAACAAAAAAGGCAAAGGTATAAAATAAGGCGCTAAAAAACCAACAATAGTTAAAAGCACCTCGCCGGCAAAAACATTTCCAAACAACCGAAACGAAAACGATATCATTTTAGCAATTTCTGAAATTAATTCAAGTATGCCAATAAAAAATTGAACTGGATTTGAAAAATTAATAAATTTTTTAACATATTTAAAAAATCCTAAAACCGTAATTCCTAATAAATTAATAGTCATCACAGAAATAACAGCCAAAGCTAAAGTAAAATTTAAATCGCTGGATGGCGAACGAAAAATTGGAATGGTTTCATTATGTTCTTTTAAAACAATTGAACCCACTCCGGGCAATAATCCTAACCAATTAGAAACTAAAATAAAAATAAAAATAGTAAAAATTAAAGGCAAATATTTTTCAGCTTTTTTTTCTGAGCCTAAAACATTTTTCATTAAATTTAAGGCGCCGCTAATAAGATATTCAACTAAATTCTGAAAAAATCCCGGAATTAAACTTAATTTTTTTCTAAAAAAATAAGCGCTAACTGATAAAATTAAAAAAACCATTAAACTAACTAATAAAGTATTAGTTATAGTAAAACCATTAACTTGAAACAATTTTTCAGCGGATAATGAAATATGAATTTTATTTTCCATTGCTTTAAAATAACAAAATATTATAACAAAACCAAAAATAAAGGCAAGAAAAATTTACATTTTGCATTTTAAATTTTAAAATAAATTTATGGTTAAAATTAATGAGTGGCTGCCCAATCCAATTGGCAAAGATAATCAAAACGAATGGATTGAATTATATAATGATGCTAATCAAACCATTAATTTAAATAACTGGGTTATTGTTTCTGGAAATAAAACTTATAAAATTAAAGATAAATCAATTAATCCTAAAAGCTTTTTATTGTTAAACCAAAAAGAAATGCGCTTTAATCTTTTAAATGAAAATGGCCAGTTAAAGCTTTATGACGCTCAAAACAATTTAATTGATCAGGCAAAATTTTTTGGCCAAGCTCCAGAAGGAAAAAGTTTTAGTCGTTTTGAAAATAATTTTATTTTTTCAGAGCCTACGCCCGGAAAAGAAAATTTTTATGCTCAAACTGTAGAGATTATAAAAAATTATCCCTTAAATCTGCCGCTAAATAAAATTTATAATCAAAAAGAATTTTTTATAATTGCAATTTTAATTGGAATTTTATTATCATTAATTACCTGGTATATTATAAAAAACAATGAAAACCTTAAAGAGCTTTTCTTTAAATGAAACCAAAAAAATCGCTGCTCAATTAGCCAAAAAATTAACCAAAAAACAAAGCAAGCAAGCCTTGGTTATTGCTTTAATTGGCGAATTAGGAGCTGGAAAAACAACATTTGTTTCCGGCTTTTTAAATGGTTTAAAAATTAAAAGTCTTTCGCCGAGTCCAACTTTTATTTTAATACGTCGAAAAAAAATTAAACATCCTTATTTTAAAAATTTATATCATATTGATGCTTATCGCCTTAAAAATCCAAAAGAATTAATTAATTTAAAAATAAAAGATTTAATTTTAAATCCTCAAAATATTTTATTAATTGAATGGGCAAATAAAATTTTGCGCTTTTTGCCAAAAAATACAATAAAAATTTATTTTTATCATGGCCGTTTAGAAAACGAGCGCAAAATTGTTTTAAAAAATATTAGTTTATAGTAAAATTATTTTATGAAAAAACTTTTTTTAATTGATGCTAATTCTTTAATTCATCGAACCTTTCATGCTTTGCCTCCCTTAATCTCTAAAAATAATGAGCCCACTAATGCTTTGTATGGATTAGCAAGCATTCTTTTAGCTTTACTCCGCGAAAATCCTGAATTTTGCGCGGCTTTATTTGATCGACCAGAACCAACTTTTAGAAAAAAAGAATTTACCGAATATAAAGCTCAAAGACCAAAAGCGCCAGACGAATTAATTAGCCAAATTATTGAAGCGCATAATTTATTTGAAGCTTTTGGTATAAAATATTTTGAAATGCCGGGTTTTGAAGCTGATGATTTAATTGCTTCTTTAGCTAATAAATTTAAAAATGAACCAGATTTACAAATTATTATTTTAACTGGCGATCGAGATACTTTTCAACTTGTTTATGACCAAAAAATTATAGTTCGAATTTTAAAAAAAGGAATTAGCGAAACCGAAGATTATGATGAAAATTTAATTTTTTCTAAATTTAAACTTTTACCCAAAGAATTAGTTGATTTTAAGGCTTTAGTTGGAGATCCTTCAGATAATATTCCGGGCGTAAATGGTATTGGGCCAAAAACAGCTTCGGATCTTATTCAAAGATTTAAAACTGTTGAAAATTTATTTCAAAACTTAAACCAAATTCCAAATTTAAAAGAAAAATTATTAAAAGAAAAAGAAAATGTTTTGCTGTATAAAAAATTAACAATTTTAAATCAAGATTTAAAAATTAATGTTCAGCTTGAAGAATTAAAATTTAATCCTTCTAAAGAAAAACTTATAAATTATTTTGAAAAATTTGGTTTTAAAAGTTTAATTAATAGGGTAAATAATTTTAATAACAAAGAACAAAGCGCAAAGTCTAAACAAGCTACTATATTTTAACATATTTTAAATTTTAATTTTTAAGATATAATAAAAATAATGAAAAATTTTTGGAATTTAATTAAAAATAAATTTGCTTGGCCTTTGTGGTTAAATTTTGTTTTACTTATTATTCTTTTAATTTTAAGTTTTATTTATTTATCTGGATTAATTTTAATAATTATATTCTTTTTAATCATTTTAATTTTTATTTTTACAATTTTGTTTGGTTTAAATTTAAACGCAAATTTTAATCAGGCTAACTATAAAATTACTCAAAATGATTTTCAAAGCATTATTGAAACCATTGACGCTGGTATTATTATTTATGATTCTAATTTTAAAATTAATTATTTCAACCCAGAAGCTGAAAAAATTTTTGAAATAAAAAAAGAAAATATTTTAGGAAAACAAATTAAAATTCAAGACGCTCAAAATGAAAGACTTCGAAGATTAGTTCAGGTCATTTTTCCTTCGCTTGCACCACTGGTGGTTTTACGCTCCAAAGAAAATGAAGAGCCCAATGTTTTAGATATTTCTTTTACAGACCCAAGCTTATTTTTAAGAGTTTTAACTGGAAAATTAAAAGATGAAAATGAAAACATAATTGGATTTATAAAAATAATTCACGACCGTACCACCGAAATTAATCTTTTAAAATCAAAAAGCGAGTTTGTAACTATTGCTTCGCATCAATTTCGCACTCCAGTTAATGAAATTCGTTGGGCTTTAGAATCTATTATTTCTGATCCAAATTTAGATTCAAATTTAAAAGAATTGTTGAGCCAAACATTAAAATCCGTAAAACGGCTTGAAAATTTAATTGAAAATTTGCTTAATATTTCAAAAATTGAAGAGGGAAAATTTGGATACAATTTTGAAGAAACAGATTATTTAGCCTTTATTAAAGGAATTTTGGCTGAACTTTTGCCTCAAATTAAAAAATTTAATCTTGAGCTATATTTAAATCCGCCAAAAGAAATTTTGCCTAAAATTTATATTGATCCTCAAAAAATATATATGGTTATTTCAAATTTATTAGACAACGCTGTTAAATACAATGTTCCAAATGGCAGAATAGTTGTTAGCATTAAAAAAGCAGAAAACGGAGAATTTATTGAAACCAGCGTAGAAGATACTGGAGTGGGTATACCGCCTGAAGATTTAAAAAATTTATTTACAAAATTTTTCCGATCATCAACTGCTCAAAAATTTGATACTGAAGGTTCGGGGCTTGGACTTTATGTGGTTAAAAATATTATTCAATCTCATGGCGGCAAAATTTGGGCAGAATCAGAAGTTGGGCACGGAACAAAAATAACTTTTTGGCTGCCAATTCGACCAGAATTAATCCCCAAAAAAGAAATCCCACTTTTTGATTACGAATAAAAATGATTATTTTTATTTACAATCAAGACGATTGGCGAGCTTTGCAAAGAAAAAATGAAGTAATTCAAAAATTTCAACAAAAACATCAAAATTTTGAAATAAATAATTTTAATTTAGAGGATGATTTTTCGCTTGAAAATTTATTAAATTTTTTAAAAAATCAATCGCTTTTTGAAAAAGTAAGGCTAGGAATTATTTATAATTTATTTTCAACAAAAGAAAAAGAATTAATAAATCAAATTAAATCAGTTCTTAATAGTAAAAATACTCACTTAATTATTTATGAAAAAAACATTCCGCCGAAACAATTTAGCTTTCTTTTAAAACCGCCAGCTTTATTTGAAAAATTTGAAGCTTTAACTGGAAAAGATTTAATTAATTTTGTTTTAAAAGAATCAAAAAAAAGAAATGTTAATTTTACTCCAACTGCGCTTAATTTTTTTATCCAAGCTTTAGGTAATGATAGTTTTAAAATAATTACTGAGCTTGAAAAATTATCTTTGCTTAATAAATCCAAAATTGATTTAAAAGATTTAAATGAATTAAACATAGAAATCCAACCAGATTTTTGGTTTTTGTTAAATCAATTAAAAACTCCGAATTTAAAAACCAGAATGCAAGCTTTTGAAAAAATTTTAAATTTTAAAGAACCGCTTGGAAAAATTTTTAATATTTTAGCTTATAGCTGGAATGAAAAAATAGAAAATTTTGCAATTTATGATCGGGCAATTAAATCTGGAAAATTAGATTACGATGAAGCGCTTTTAGATGCTATTTTGTAATTATAAAAATTTGTAATTAAGCGGTTTTAATTTGCGCGGCGGACCGGATTTGAACCGGCGACCTCCCGCGTGACAGGCGGGCGTTCTAACCAGGCTGAACTACCGCCGCATAATTACTTTTTAAGTTTAGCAAAATCAAACAAAAAATCAATTAAATTTTTAAAATGACATTTGAAGCGCTCGGCTAACTCTCGGAGTTTGGCCTTTACCAATGATATATTTTACAGATCCAGAATTACAACCAACTAATTGATTGTTTTGATCTAAACATTGAGTTATTGAATTTGCGCCATTTGTTAAAGAAGGCGAAGAAGCATCGCTTTTTCCCATAAACTCATAATATCCCCACTCTAAAGCTGCATCAGCTGCGTAAATAGCTTTAGCTGAATCAGAAATAAGTTTGGCTTGTCTTAATTGACTTAAAATTAATATTCCGCCAACTAATGTTGCGCCAAGCATTATTCCGCCTAAAGCCAAAGTAACCACAATCATCACCTGACCTTTTTGATTGTTTTTTGTTTTAATATTTTTCATTTTTCAAAAATTTTATTTTTAACTATCTAAAATTCTTGGACTAATTGTCGTTTGCAAATTAACTGTTATTCCGGAAGCGCTATTATCCGTGCTTGAAATTCCTAATGAAATTGTAATTCTTGACTGTTTATTATCTCCTGGGTTTGTGCCACTATAATAAAAATTTAAATATTTAACTACAACATTAGAAGCTGTAATGCGTCTAAATCCATTATTATCAATATTTTTTTCAATCGCATTGTTATTTAATCGATAAGTTACATTTTGACCATAAGCATTAGTAAACGATAAAGTATTAGACGAACAAGGATTAATAACATTGCCATTAATACAAACATTAAAATCAGAAC
This sequence comes from Minisyncoccia bacterium, assembly GCA_049968295.1. GTDB lineage: Bacteria > Patescibacteriota > Minisyncoccia > UBA6257 > 2-01-FULL-56-20 > JANWZH01. Next base: position 9,863 of record JBMFRD010000002.1, on the reverse strand, counting down.
CAGTTCTAATTTCGCGAGCCATTTGTTCTAAAACTATACTAATATTATTATTTACATTCATTAAAGCAATAGCTTGCCTTTGCGAACGTAATGCTCCGGAAAATCCACCAATAGCAATGCTAATAATAACAATAAAAGAAGCAATTGCCACTAAAAGCTCAATTAATGTAAATCCCTTGTTTGTTTTTAAAAGCTTCATTATTTTTATTTTAATACAAATTAAATTTTATATCAAAATACAAATCTTTCTTCCAAATAAAGCAATTTTAAAAATTAAATGTTTTAAATAATTTAAAAAATCATTTAAAAATTCTTTTGGTTTTTAAATACCAATCTTTAGCATTGGAAAAAATATCTTCAAAATTATAAATTAAAAATTCATTAATACCATAAATATTTTTAGATGAAATTAATAAAATTTTAGGTTGGTATAGAAATATAGCTGGATAATCGTTTTTAATATTTTGTAAAATATTTAAAATAGTTTCTTCTTGATTAATATTTGTTTTTTGATAAAGATCAACTAATGATTTATCAACCAAATCATTTTTATATAAAGAAAGATTTAGGCCCGGATAAAAAATAAAAGCCGAATGCCAAAAAGGATAAAGATTAAATTTAGGATAAATTGCGTTGCCAAAAAGAATTAATTCATAATCTCTGTTTAAAATATTATTTGAAAGCAAATCCTTAGGATTAATTTTTAAAATATTAATTTTAATTCCAATTTTTGACCAATTTTCAGCTAAAAAATCAGCAGTTTTTAAAAGAAAATCAATATCCGGAACAATTAATTTAAAATTTAATTGAATAATATTGTTTTTTATGTTTTTTTCTCTAACGCCTTGATCATTTAATTTCCAACCAGCATCTTCTAAAATTTTTGAAGCTTCATCTGGCTTAAATTCATCTTTTAAATTTTTAGCTTGACTAAACCATTGCAGCGGCCCAAAAACCGGAGCAAAATAATTATTAGAAACATCAGAAACTAATTTATCTCGATTAATACTCAAACTCATTGCTTTTCTAACTTCAATTTCTTTTAAAGCTAAATTTTGGGATTGATTTATAAAAACCGCATAATAATTTGAAACCGGAAAAAGATTTAAATTATAAGGTCGTTTAATTTTATTTAAATTTTCAAAATCATCTAAAGCCAAAACATCAATTGCCCCGGTATTAAAAGCTTTTAATAAATTTTCTTTATCTGGATAAAATTTAATGTTTAACTGAGTATAGGGTTTTTGTTCTAAATAAAATTCATTTGGTTTTAAAAGCGCATTAGAAATGAATCCATTTTTTTCAATATTTATTGAATCTAATTTATAGAAGCCATTAGATATTGGTTTAAAATTATATTCTGAAAGATGCCAATTTAAAATTGGCAAATCAGCAAAAATATGTTTAGGCGCAATATAAAAATTATCTAAAACCTCTTTAAAAAAACTATATTTTTCTCCTAAATTAAATTGTACTTCTAATTCGCTTATTCTATTTGCTTCAATTCCTCGCCAAAAAGAATAAAAATCTGATTCGTTTTGAGCTTCTTTTATTTTTAAAATTGTAAAAATAATATCATCGCTTGTAATTTTTTTGCCATCAGACCAAAAAATATTTTCCTTAAGCCGCAACCGCCAAAGATTTGAATCTGAAATTGGCTCAATTTTATCCGCTAATTTAGAAAGCGGAGCAAACAATAATTTAACTAAATTTTTATCCGCATTACTTTTAGCTAAAATTGGATTAAGATTTTCGGGTTGACCAACTACGCCTATTTTAATTTCGCCTCCAGATTTTGGAACTTCAATTGTAGAATTTTTTAAAAAATTAAAAACTAATAAAAAAACAGAAATAAGTAAACTTAAACTAAAAATTAATAATAATTTTTTTTCGACTGAAGTTAAATTTAAATATATTTTTTTAAAAAAAGAAAGCATTCAAAATTATTTTAAAGCAAAAATAGAATATAATCCCAAGCTCACAAAAACAATTAATAAAACAATTGTTCCTATAAAAATAATTTTTTCAATTCCGCGTCTGGTTTGATAAAAACCACCTTCTCCGCCAAAAATAGCCGAAAGTCCAGTAGAACGTTCTTGTAATAAAATTAAAATAATAATTAAAACCCCAATAATTGATTGTATAATTCTAATTGTCATTTTTTTTGGTAACGCGATGATATATAAAATTTAAAATGCTAAAAATTAAAGTACCATAAATTAAAGCGCTGATATTTTGTATGTTAAGACTTTTGGAAAAAATGTCAAGCCAATAAAGAATTAAGCCATTGACAACTAAAATTCCTAATCCAAAAGTTAAAAAAATTATTGGCGATAAAATTAATTTTAAAATCGGTCTGATTAAAAAATTTAATATAGTTAAAACTAAACTTAAAAATAAAATGTCTTCAAATTTATTACTAATCACAAATCCAGAAATATATTGATTAGCAAAAATTAATCCAAAAAAATTAATAATTATTGCTAAAATAAATTTTAAAAACCACATAAATTTATTTTATAAATTAAAATAAATCATTAAGCAAGCTTCGACCAGTCATTTCTTCAGGTTTTTCAATATCTAACAAATCTAAAATCGTGGGACTCACATCAGCTAAAAGACCTAAGGTTTCATTAGCAATATTATTCCAATTTGGAAATTTATGCCTAATAAATTTTTTTCCAATTAAATAAAGCGGCACTGGATTTTTAGTATGTTCTACATCCGGCTCGCCAGTTTCTAAATTTATCAGTTGTTCAATTTTGCCATGATCAGAAGTTATTAAAAAAATAACGTCATTATTTAAACCAACTCGAACCAATCTTCCAATTTCGTTATCTATAAACTGAACTGCTTTTATGGCGGCGTCGAAATTACCAGTATGACCCACAATATCTAAATTAGCATAATTAATTAAAATAAAATCAAAAGATTGATCATTAATTGCTTCAATGGCTCTGTCTGTGATTTGCCCAGCCATAAGCTCCGGATGATCAACTGGACTAATTTCAAAATTTGAAGGAATAGAAACTCGAAATTCATTTTCATAAGGCGCTTCATGAAAACCATTAAAAAACAAGGTAATTAAAGGATATTTTGAACTTTCTGAAATTTTAAATTGCATTTTATTATTTTCTGATAAAACCAAAGAAAGAGGCTTATTTATTACTTGCGGCTCAAAAACAACTGGCAAGTTAAATCGATTAGAATATTGAACCATTGTAATTACAAAAAGATTATTAATTCTTTTAGATTCAAATTTTTGATAATTTGGATCAGCAAAGACTTCAACTAAAGCTCGCATATTATCTTCCCGAAAATTAAAAAACAAAACTGCATCATTGTCATTAATAGCTTTATTTTTATCAATTAAAATTGGAGGAAGCAAATTATCATTTGTCCCCCTGCTATAAGCATTTTCAATTACTGCTTCAAAATTAGGATTTTCTTGAATCTGCCCAACCAAACAATCATAAGCTCTTTTAACTAAATTTAAATTATTTTTATGGTCTAAAGCATAATAACGGCCAATAACTGAACCTAATTTATCTTTAGAAAAATTTTTTAAAAGATTTAAAAAAGACCGCGGCGGACTATCTTCGCCATCAGCAAAAAAATGAAATACATAATTAACATTTTTTTCTTCAGCTAATTTTACTAAAGCCTCGATATGCTCTAAAGCTGATTCTGAAATGCCGCTGCTTAAAAGCCCAACAAAATTTATTTTAGAATTATTTTGTTTTACAAAATCAAAGGCCTGATTTAATTTTTCATTTTTAAAAAAAGAACCATCTTTAATTGCCATAGTAATTAAAGGATAATTTTGATAAAAAATTTTTCCAGCGCCTAAAATTAAATGTCCGGTTTCGCAATTTCCCTCTTCGCCCCAAGGCAATCCTACCGCAATTCCAGAAGCAGACAAACTAGTTAAAGGATAATTTTTCCCTAATTCAATTAAATTTTGAGGCCGAGCAGCATAAAAAGGATTAGTTTCTCTTTCTAGACCAATGCCTAATCCGTCTAAAATTACTAAAACTACGGTTTTTTTATTCATTAATTTATTTTAATTTTAAAATATTAGAAAAATAATAAAAAATTTTTTATGTTTATTAATTTTAAAAATTCCCCCACTCCACTTTTCCGGGCAAATTAGCCGGGCATTGAATGTTTGACCAACTATATGATTTACTCCCAAGTTTTGGCGCTAAAATAACAAAAAAAGTGTTTATAATAACAAAAGCCATAAGCACAATCACAACTCCCCAAACTGTATTTTTAAAAATATCTTTTCCTTTTTGAAGATTTTGAGGATTGCCGCGCGAAATAATCATCAAAAACCCACCAACTACAAAAAAAATTGGCGCTAAAACAAATAAAGCTAAAGTTATACCAAGATAAATTGCATTTTGGCCAGTAGCAATTAAATCGCATAAACTACTACAGGGATCAGCATATCTTCCTAAATTAGCTTTTTTTGAAGGATCTGTCACTCCAACTGAAGTATCAGTAGATGAAGTATTGCAACTCATTATTGGGCCCCAATAAGGAAATTTTGCTTCAGCTAAAGCAAATTTAACCATTAAAAAATTAAATATCTGTAAAATTAAAAATATAAATAATATTTTTTTCATTTTAATAATTTCTCATAATTTGACCAGCTTGTTCTTCAGCTAATTTAATACCCTCAAAAGCGCTAAATTTATTATTTAAAACTCCATCAATTACATTATTAAATATTTCCCGAATTTTATCCATATCTGGTTCTTGCCAAGAACGACTAATTAAAGCTTGGCTGGCAAATGTTTTAAGATTGGGATCAGATAAATATTTTGATATTTCCGAACGTAAAGCCGGCGGTTTCCCAGAAGCTGTAAGATAGGCTGAAACAGAATTATTATTTGTTGCGCTGTAAATTATAAAATCCCAAGCCCAAGTTGGATTTTTGCTTTGAGCTGAAACAGTTAAGGCCCAATAATTAGCATAAGCATAGCTAATGTTAGAATCTTTAATTTGCGGAACTGGCGCAATGCTAAAATTTAAATAAGGATTTTTGTTTAAAATTTGACTAATATCTTTTTGATAAGCAAAAATCATTGCTACTTTGCTACTTGAAAAAGCGCTAATTGAATCTTCAAAATTACGCGGCCAAGTATAATTTGAAGTTTGGGGATTTGCAAAACTGGAATAAAAATTTAAAACTTTTTCGCCATTTGATTTTGATCCAAAATCAACTCCTTTTACAACATCAAAAAGAAAATACCCAGATTGTTTTAATAAAAGCTTTAAAATATCAGTGGCATAAAAAATATTTTTTTCACTTGAACCCATTGCTGCTCCAGCTTGAACAATTTCATTATTTAAATTTAAAACTTTTAATTTTTGAGCATAAAGCGCAAAATCATCCCAAGTTGCTGGTGGATAAACCAAACCAGCCTTGTTAAAATAATCATTATTATAAAACAAAGCCAAAGAATCAATATAAAGCGGCAAAGCATAAATATTGTTATTATAAACAAAATCATCTTCAACTACTTGTGGGAAAAATTGACGCAATTGGGCTAAATTAAATTGAGTTGAAAGAGCTGGATAAATTTTATAAATATCTTTTAATAAGGTTTTATTTTGAATCATAAATATATCTGGTCCAGAACCGCTGGCTAAAGCATCTAAAACTTTTTGGCGATAATTATTTTCTTCAAGTTGTTGATATTCAATTTTTACATTTGGCCTTAAAGCTTTATAAGCTGAAATTAAAGGATCGAAATTAGTTTTAGGTTCAATACCCCAAATAGTTAATTTTACTTCTGGAGGCGGAGCTGGTCTTTGGCCAAAAACAAATATTAAAACCACTATAATAATTAAAAATGCTATTCCGCCAAAAATAATAATTTGTCTTTTTGAAAAATTCATATGTAATTATATTACCACAATTCCGGCTAATTTGTCGCCGGGTTTAAGGCGCATAATGCGCACTCCTTGAGTTTGCCTTTGAGCTAATCTAACATCTTTAAGACTAGTTTTTATAATTTGCCCTTTTTGAGAAATGGCTAAAATTTCTTCTTGATTAGTAATAATATGAGCCGCAACTAAGTTTCCGGTTTTTGAAGTTATTTTTGCGGTTTTAATTCCAGAACCACCGCGATTTTGAAGTTTGTATTCTTTTAATGGAGTTTGCTTGGCAAAACCATTGCTTAAAACCACTAAAAGTTTAGCGTCCTTTTCTTTAATAATATCAAAACCAACCACAAAATCATTTTTACGTAAATTAATAGCTTTAATGCCGCTGGCTTGCCGAGACATTGGCCGAATTTGAGTTTCGCGAAATCTAATTGACTGGCCCTGTTCAGTTACTAAAATTAATTCGTCTTTGCCGCTCGATAAACCAACCCATTTTAATTCATCGCCGTTTTTTAAAGAAATAGCCGCAATGCCAGTGCGTCGGATATTAGAAAAATTAGAAAGCGCTGTTTTTTTAATTAAACCTTGCTTGGTGACCATAATTAAATAAGAAGAGTTTAAATCTAAATCTTTTCCATAAGTAACCAAAGCTGAAACTTTTTCGTTTTGGCCTAATTCCAAAAAGTTTTGAATAGCTTTTCCTTTAGATATGCGGCTGGCTTCTGGAATTTCATAAACTTTAGTTTGAAAAACTCTTCCTTTATCAGTAAAAAATAAAATATTGTTATGGGTATTAGCAGTAATAAAATGAGTTAAAAAGTCTTCATCGGAAACATCTGAAGCCATAACTCCTTTGCCTCCTCTTTTTTGACCGCGGAATATAGTTGGCAAAATTCTTTTAATATAACCGCCATAAGATAAAGCAATAACAGTTTGTTCATCTGGAATTAAATCTTCCTCATTAAATTCGCCAACCGGATGAGCAACAACTTGCGTTTTTCTTTCGTCGCCATATTTTTCTTTAAGCTCAATTAATTCTTTTTTAATAATTTCCAAAATTTTTTTAGGATTTTTTAAAATTAATTCTAATTCTTTAATTAACTCTCTTTTTTCTTTTAATTCATCTTCAATTTTTTGTCTTTCTAAAGCGGCCAAAGTTTGAAGCTTCATTTCTAAAATAGCATCAGCTTGAATAGCAGTAAGTTTAAAGTTTTTAACTAAATTTTGGTGGGCATCAGCCCGATCGCGGGATTTTTTAATCGTAGCAATAATTTTATCAATTACAGCTAAAGCCTTATGCAATCCTTCTAAAATATGAACTCTTTCTTTTGCTTTTTTTAAATCAAATTCAGTGCGGCGCCGCACTACTTCTTTGCGATGATTAATATAAGCTAACAAAACATCTTTTAAAGAAAAAAGTTGAGGCTCAATTCCGGCATCCAAAGCAATCATATTTAAATTAAAATTCTTTTGTAAATCAGTGTGTTTGTATAATTGATTTAAAATTTTTTGCGGAACAGCATCGGATTTTAATTCAATCACAATACGCAAGCCATCGCGATCTGATTCATCGCGCAAATCTTTAATACCTTCAATTTTTTTATCTTGAACTAATTCGGCAATATTTTTAATTAATTCAGCTTTGTTAACTTGATAAGGAATTTCAGTTACTACAATATTAAATTGATTATTTTTTCTTTCTTCAATTTCAGTTTTTGCCCGACACAAAATTGCTCCTTTACCGGTTTTATAAGCTTCTAAAATTGCTTTTTTATCAAAAATAATTCCACCAGTTGGAAAGTCTGGTCCTAAAATAAATTTGGTTAAATCACTAATTTCAGCATCTGGATTTTCAATTAAATAAATTATAGCCTCAACTACTTCTTTTAAATTATGTGGCGGAATAGAAGTTGCCATGCCAACTGCAATGCCCATTGCGCCATTTAAAAGTAAATTTGGAAGCTTAGCTGGTAAAACTTTTGGTTCAAATCTAGTGCCATCATAATTTGGCATCCAATCTACTGTTTCTTTTTCAATATCCACCATCATTTCTTCAGCAATTTTTGAAAGCCGCGATTCAGTATACCTGTAAGCTGCTGCTGAATCGCCATCAATTGAACCAAAATTTCCTTGGCCTTCAATTAAAGGATAACGCAAAGAAAAATCTTGAGCCATTCGAACTAAAGCTTCATAAACAGCGGCATCGCCATGCGGATGATAACGAGCTAAAACCTGACCAATAACATTAGCTGATTTTCTAAATTTAGCCTGATGAGTTAAACCTGAATCCCACATATCCCATAAAATTCGGCGGTGCACTGGCTTTAAGCCATCACGCACATCTGGCAAGGCGCGCGAAACAATAACTGACATTGCATAGTCTAAATATGATTGTTCTAATTCTTGTTTAATTTCGGTTTTTTTAATTTCTGCCATTTTTTATTTATTATTTAACAATATATTCTTTACCTGAACCAAAAATACTACCAATACTTTTTACTCCAAAGACTAAACTTTGCCAAACAAAAGCTCCACTGCTTTTCAGTTTATCGCCAAAACCTAAAACCCCTTCTTCTTTGTCATAATTTACATTATTATTTGCCGCAAATTCAAACATCATAAAATTAAAATAAGTTAACCAAATATAAACCACAAAAAATATGGCTATTAAACTTAAAGCCACGAGCATTTTGGTTTTGGTTTTGCGGTCTAATGATTGAATTTTCTCTAATAAAGTTTTATTTTTATTCATCTTTTTAATTTAATTTATAAAGTTTTTAAAAACACAATCTCCTTGGTTTTATTTAAAATATCTTTTTTCTTAAAAACAAATTTTTCTTGGAGCTCGGGTTTTTGACCTAAAATTTTAAAAAATTCTTTTGGTTCAGAATCAGCAAATGTTGGAATAATTATTTTTGGCTCCAAAGTTTTAATTAATTTTACAGCTTCTTCAGGCTTAATTAATGGTTTGCCGCTGGATGGAATAAATAAAATGTCTGGCTCAGAAATATCATCTAAAAAATCTCCTTCTGGCAAATTAGATATTGGGCCTAAAAAAACAAGTTTTATCTCTTCCCAAATAATTTCAAAAATAGTCTTAATAAATTTTTCAGTTGATTCTTGATCAACTTGAAAGCCATAAATTTCAATACCTGAAATATCATATTCGCCAGCAAAAACTATTTCATTTGGGGGAAGCGGCAAGCTTAAATTGGAAGGTATAATAGTCCGCAAAATAATATCAGCTTTTAAGCGATTATTTATTGGATCAACTAAAATGCTTTTTTCTCCAGATTGCAAGCGAAAACAATTTTGTCCAAAATAATTAATAATCATAAATTTAATCATAGCAAAAAATTAATTAAATTTCCAGCCTCAAATCATTGTAATCTCGTCTAAGTAATATACAATCACTCATCTATTATTACAAACTCTCAAGTATCGGAGCAAAGCAATCTTACAATATTTATCCGTCATTGCGAGCCCAAAACCACAATCAAGTTGGGTTTTGGGTTAACTTCGCGGCGTGGCAATCTTGCAACCACATCCGTCATTGCGAGGAGTGAGCCCCGAAGTATCGGGGCGAACGACGAAGCAATCTTACAATCCCACCTGTCATTGCGGGCCCCGAGACATCGGGGCAAAGTAATCTTACATTAGTGTTAATTATTTTATAAAAAAACATTTTATTATAATCTAAAAATATTATTAATAGTTTACTATCTTATCTCGACGGCCGTCGAGATAAGATAGTAAGACAATTTTTTATAAAATAACACTATTGTAACATCGCCACGCCCCAACTTCGTTGGGGCTCGCGATGACAAAAAGGATAGTCATTGCGAGGTCAGACGAAGTCTGACCGTGGCAATCTTACCTTAGTGTTAAGTCCTTTGTCATTGCGAGCCCTACCGCAAAGCAGGGCGCGGCAATCTTACCTTGGTATTAAAAACATTCTAACATTC
>JBMFRD010000001.1:13275-35500 GCA_049968295.1 Minisyncoccia bacterium | reverse complement strand
AATCAAAACCCAACTCAAAACCAACAAAGTCAAATTGCTCAAAATCAAATCAGTCCAAACAATAACCAACCTCAAGCAAATCAATTATCTCAAAATAATAATCCCGACGAACTTGAACCAGAAGAACCATTTGTTCCCTACCAAAATCAAACTAAGCCAACTTCTACTTTAAACAAAATTTCAACTTCAACTAATCAAACTTCTACTTTAAAAACACAAAACCTAACTACTACTCAAAATCAAAACAATGTTCAATATCAACAATGTTCTTTTGAAACCAATAAAACTCCAACTCATCACGGCGTAATTATTAATGAAATAGCTTGGATGGGCACGCCAAATTCTTCAAATGATGAATGGATTGAACTTAAAAATATTTCAGGCCAAATTATAGATGTTTCTGGCTGGCAATTAATAGATAAAGACAATCAAATTAAAATTAATTTTTCCAATTTAAAAAATACTAAAATCAATCCTAATCAATTTATTTTACTGGAAAGAACTGATGATTATACTTTACCAAATATTTTAGCAGATTTAATTTATGTTGGCAGCCTGTCAAACACTAATGAAGGTTTGCGTCTTTTTGATGCAAATTGCAATTTAATTGACGAGGTTTTAGCTAGTCCGAGTTGGCCAGCAGGTGATTCTATTTCGAGACGCACTGCTGAAAGAAAAACTGATTTGACTTGGCAAACTTCAGAAAACACCGGCGGTACTCCAAAACAAGAAAATTCAATCCAAGGTTATGGCGGTGGTGGAAGCGGGCAAAACAATTTACAAACTTCATCTACCTCAACTTTATCCACCACAACTTTACAAACAAAAAATATTTTAATTTCAGAAATTCAAATTAATCCAACTAGTCAAAGATTTATTGAACTTTATAATCCTAATGATTTCGATATTGATTTAACTGGTTATTATTTACAAAGAAAAACTTCAAGTTCTTTAAACTGGCAAAGCTTAGTTTCTAAAACTTATTTTGAAGGAAAAATAATAAAAGCTAAAAGCTATTTTGTAATTAGTCGGGAAAATCTATCTTCAGCCAACATAGTTGTATCTAACTTAACTTTATCTGATTCTAATTCTATTCAATTAAAAAACGAGGGCGATGTTTTAGATTCAGTTGGCTGGAACAGTGCTTCAGAATGTGAAGGTGCTTGCGCTTTATTTCCGCAAAAAAATCAAAGCTTACAAAGAAAATTAGAAAACAATAATTTAATTGATAATCAAAACAACCAATCTGATTTTGAAATAACCAATTGCCCAAGCCCGGGAAAAGAAATGCAACCCTGTAGTGCAGAGGCGCCAACTGGCGCTTTTTTAAAATATTCCAATACTAATAATATTGTTTTAAGTGAAATTTTTTTTAATCCCCAAGGCCAAGATAATGGCAAAGAATTTATTGAACTTTACAATCCTAATTCAATGGATTTAAATTTAACTGGTTGGTCATTAAAAATAATTAAAACTTCAAGCTCAAATGCTTCATCAACTGATTTAACTTCTTCGTTAGCAAATTTTAAAAACACTGACCAAACTATTATTCCAGCTTATGGATTTTTATTGATTGGTTTTTCAGGTTATAACTCAACTTCAACTCCAGCAGATATAGTGCGCTCCACAACTTTGCCTAATGATTTTGAAAAAATAATTTTATTAGATAATCAAAACCAAATTATTGATGAATTTAATTATAAAGATTTTAAAGATCAAAATGGCGCAGTTCCAGAAGGTTGTTCAATAGAAAGATTAGCTTATAATGAAAATCATTGTGTTTCAGCCGAAGAATCTGGCGAATTTATTGGCAATGGCTGTGATAATGATGAATTAACTGATTTTGAATTAAGACCAGTTTCTAATCCGCAAAACACTAAAAGTTTACCTGAGCCTAGAAGCAAGCCAGAAATAATTGGATTACAGTCTAATTATGATTTAACCGAACAAGCTATAAAAATTTTTTGGAAGATTGGTAAAGACGCCCGAAACCAAACCTCAACTTTAATTTACAAATTAGAAGATAAAAATTCTTCCAGTTCAAATGTTATTTTTGAATCTACAGGTCAAAATTTAGAAAAAATACAAAATCTTATTTTTAATCCTACTACTGAAGAATTTACTTATACTCTGCCAATTAATGAGCTTAATAAAACTTATAATTATGAATTTAGTTTAAAAGACAAAGATGGGCTGAGTGCAACTTCTTCGATTGAGCAATTTTTCCCCAGTTTTATTGAGAATGGTTATTTTTTCAAAAAAGATCAAAAGTATTATTTTACTATAAAATTTAGATCTGATTATTCATTTTGGAATAAAAATGATATTAGTCCAGATAGTTTTTTAAATTTTAAAGCTATTGCTTTTTATTTAAATCAAGAACCAAGTGGAGAAAATATTTCAACTGAAAAAAATATGCCTTTTTTGCCAAATGTAATTTCAGTTAATTATCCTAATTGCGGTTATGGACCAGCTAATGTTTTAATTTTGCCTCAAAATAAAAAATCTTGTCTTAAAGGCGGCGGGCACCTTACTTGGTTAGGACGTTGGGCTTATGATTTTGATTCTTTAGAAGATAATACTATAACCTTGGAGCTTTTAATAAATAAAGATTTAACTCCTAATGATTATTTAACTTTGGCTTTTTATAACAGCTGGTGGGGTAATATGGCTGATATGCAATTTATGGGTTTTAGCGCCAAAGATTCTAAAAAATATTATTTTTTGGAAAATCCAAATCATCTTTTGGCTCCGGAAAAACCAGAGCTTAAAATCAGCTTTGATCATATTAATCAAAAATTAAATATTTTAGGCAGTACGACTACTGATTTAGATTCTTTGGATTCAAATTTAACTTATGAAATTAATTATTCTACTTCAACTGAATTAAATCCAGAAAATTGGACAGCAATAAATAATCCTCCTAATCTGCCTTCTTTTCCTTATGCAATAGATGTTGTATATCCTTATACTTATACTATTGGCTGGCGGGCCAAAGATGAATTTGGAAATATTTCCGAAGCAAATATTTTAACTTGGTCTTTTCCAAATGATTATGTAATTATTGCTGAACAATTAATTAAAAATGAATCAGCAAATCCTAACGCTGGAGCAATAGCTCAAGTTTTTAAAGCTAAAGAATCAGGCCAAGCAACTGATTTAAAAATTCATTTAGCCGAATATCATCTTCAAGATTATCAAAGGTGGAAATATAATTTATCTGCTACTTTATATAAAATTACCAATGAAGAAAATATTGATCTGAATGAAATAATTAATGACCAAAATTTAATAACAAAATCGAATGAAATTAATAATGCCTATGCAAATTCAAATCAATTTTTGTCTTTTGTTTTTTCATCTAAACCCTATTTAGAGCAAAATAAAAAATATCTTTGGGTTATAAATTTAGGCGGCGGAACTGGAAATTTAAGCGGAACAAACTCAGACCAAAATATTGGCGGCTATGGCTATGCGGCTTTTTCTGGAACTGAATGGTCAGATGAACGACCGCGCTTAGCTTTAAATAATTATTACTTTGTTTTAACTGGAGAAAAATAAAATCAAAATTGGCGAAAAATTAGCAGTTTGCAACATTAATACTTTTCATTATAGCCAAGAGAATATTTTAATTGACTATTATTATAATTTATGGTATAATATAAGCAGGAGGTTGAAAAATGAAACAGCTTTTTGTTTTTTTCTTTGCACTGCTTTTTGCAGGGCAAGATTCCCAAGCGCAAAGCGCTTGGGGAGAAATTAAAGCAGCGATCTTCGGTTCGCTGCCACAAATTTCTTCTCCAGCTGCGCAACAGCTGGGAATTCAGTTTCGCGGTCACAATTTTGTGGTCGCGAATGGATCTCCTCTTTTTTGCCAAATTTTTATTGGCAAAAAGGAAGTTGCCCGGCTTGCGCCGGGTGAAATAATTTATGATAACCGGCACTGGCAAGCCGGTTATCAAGAAGATTTTCCGGTAGCTGCAGTTTGCTACCGGGATTCTGGCTACTCCGAGTTTGTTGGAGTAGCTGGTAGAATCCTTTCGCTCTACGCCGGCGGTTATCCGCAGGCAATAGAGTGGACCATCAGGCTTTCGGAAATAAGACAGCCTGATGGAAATTATGCGGGGTACGCAAATGCGTATCCTCAGCCTGATTTTTCGGCTAAAAGCCGGAGAATCAAACTTCCCCGAGAGTGGTGGCAATCCACGCTCGGGATACAGACAGTAAACAATACTTTGTTTACTGCCGAAATTTTTATAAATGGCGTCTCCCAAGGCGCCATTGGAACTGGCGGTATAATGCATCTTACCGCCAGAGAAATTGGCGGCTACTATTATGGTGGCCGGCCAATTAATTTTTCCGTGGTCTTTTCAGACCGCGGAAGATTTGTTGGGACCTATGAGCGCCAGCTCTGGGTCCAACAAAATTATCTACGGGCTGAGCAAATCATACTTAGCCCCTATGATATTCGGAGGCAATAAAAATGCCCCCGAAAAAATTTTTAAGCCCTTGATTAATTTTTTCAGGGGCTTTTTATTTTTAAATTATTTTCTGCGCCTAGAATGAAAGGTTTTATGAATTTCGTGAAGTTCTTTATTAGTTAAATGAGTATAAACTTGAGTAGTTGAAATGCTTTGATGACCTAAAAGTTCTTGCACTGCGCGCAAGTCCGCGCCATTAATTAATAAATCCGTTGCAAAAACATGTCTTAACATATGCGGATAAACTTTATGCGGAATGCCAGCCCGGCGCGCCCAATAATCAATTAAACGTTCTACAGTGCGCGGAATAATTCGGCCTAAAACTTTAGGATTTTTGCTTTTGGTTAAACTTACAAATAAAGCTTCTAAAGCATCTGTTCTTTTATCTAAATATTCTTTAATTGCTTTTTTAGCCCGATCTGAAAAAAAGACTATTCTTAATTTATCGCCTTTGCCGCGAATTGTAACTTCGCCCCGCTCTAAATTAATATAACGATTTAAACTACATAATTCTGAAACCCGAAGCCCGGTTGAAAATAAGGTTTCTAAAATAGCTTTGTCACGCAAAGTACGTAAATCTTTTCCTTGAGGCGCGCTAAGTAATCGTTCTAAATCATCATATTCTAAAATTTCAATTTGGCGGCGGCTAATTTTTGGCAACTCAATTTTATCCGGAGCCAAAGTTTTAAAATCGCGGCGAATTAAATATTTTAAAAAATTTCGCAAAGCAATTAAATAATAAGTTTGAGTTATTTTTTTAATATTTTTTTCAGATAAATAAAGGCGGAAGGCGCGAATTTTTTCTTCAGTTATATCTTCTGGATTTTTAATTTTTGAAAAATAAATAAATGCTTTTAAATACCGAAAATAATTTTGCTGGGTTTTTTTTGATCGGCCTTTTTCTATTTCTAAATAATTAATATAATCTTTTAATAAATTTTCTATTGGATTTTCGGACATATAAATATTTTACGACAGTTTAATAAATTTTAAAAATGTAAATTTGCGGCCAAAATCTAAGCGCAAATTTAAAACCAAAAAATTGAATATTTTTAAAAAATAATTAATAATTTAATTATGGATGAATTTATAGGCGAAAAAGGGCAATTTTCTGTCCCGGAAATTCCTTCTGAAGATAGTTATTTGGGTTTTCCAGATATTGTTTTACGCACCATGCAATCAGATTTAGAAGCCATTAAAAAAGCTGGTGGCGGATTGCACGAAATTCAAAAATCAGCCATTCCAATTCACATTGCTTCTAAAAAAGAAGATAAATTGCCTTTAGAAAAAACTAAAGAAAATTTTTTTAGTGAAACATCAAAAATTCAAACCACTCCAGCGTTTCAAAGCGAAACTAAAACTGAAAAAAAAACTAAATTTAGTTTTTCAAATCTCCCCCCAGTTTTAAAAATTAGTTTAGGAATAATAGGCTTAATTATTTTTTTCTTAATTGGTTATTTTGGCTTACCAAAACTTTTTCCGCCAAAAGTAGTTCAAAAAGTTCCAGTTCAAAATAATCCTTTATCAGAACCGCAATTAAATAACCAAACTCAAAATAATTTAAATCAAACCTCTAGTATTTCAGAAACATCAACAACGTCAACTTCTTCAAACTCGTCTTTATCTCAAGCATTTAATTCTGAATCTTTATTTAAAAAACCAGCGGATCAAAATTTTGAATTTCAAATTGATTTAAAAACTCCTAATTTTAAAAAATATTATTATTTTTTAATTAACGATGCTCTAAATCAAACTGCTGTCAAAACTACTTCTAGTTTTAATTTTTTTACAGTTAATTTAAAAGATTCAAATAATAACTTTATTCAATGGCCTGATTTTTTAAATAGTTTTCAAGTTCAATTATTAAGTCTAGATTTTTGGCAATCAAATTTTAAACCTAATTTTGGAGTGTTTATTTACAAAAATAAAAATGGAATTTGGCCCGGATATATTTTAGAAATAAAACCAACGGCTTTACTTACAGCTTTGCAAGTAGAATTAAAAAACATAGATCAAAATAAAGAAAGTTTATCTAATTTTTTTATAAATTCTCCTGATTTTAGCACAGCTGAATTTAAAAATAGTTTAATTTTAAGCCGCGAACCAATTAGAATTTTAAAAGCTCAAAGCGGCGAAGAATTTGTTTATGGAATATTTTTTAATAAATATTTAATTTTAAGCACTTCGCTTAATGGCTTAGAAGAGGCAGTAAAAAGAATGTAAAATTTATTTTTCTTCTTTTTCAGATTCTTCTTTAATCTTTTTTAAAACTTCATTTTTAATTGATTTTAATAAAGCTTTATCTTCTTCTAATTTTTGGCGGCTGGCTTCAAAACCAACTCCTAATTTTATATTTTCTTTTTCAGATTTAAAAGAATAAGTTTGTCCAGTTTTTGTAACAACATTATGTTTAACAGCCATATTTAAAACATCAGCTTCGTAAGAAAGTCCCCTGCCATGAATTAAATCAAATTCAGCTGAACGAAATGGCGGTGCAATTTTATTTTTTACCACTTTAGCTTTTATTCTTGAGCCAATAACATCTTCTCCTTTTTTAATTTGAGCTGAACGTCGAACATCAATTCGCACTGAGGCATAAAATTTTAAAGCCCGGCCGCCCGGAGTTGTTTCTGGGTTTCCAAAAAACACTCCAACCTGCATTCTAATTTGATTAATAAAAATAATCAAAGTTTGAGATTTGGCTGTAATAGCGGTTAATTTTCTTAAAGCTTGAGACATTAATCTGGCTTGCAAACCTATAAATTGCGATCCCATTTCGCCTTCAATTTCTGCTTTAGGAGTTAAAGCCGCAACCGAATCTACAACAATAACTGAAATCATTTCTGAGCGCACCAAACTTTCTAAAATATTTAAAGCTTCTTCGCCGTTATCCGGTTGAGAAATTAAAAGTTCATTTATTTTTACTCCTAATTTTTTAGCATATTCTGGATCCAAGGCATGCTCAGCATCAATAAAAGCTGCTTTACCTCCTTGTTTTTGGGCTTCAGCAATAACCGTTAAAGCTAAAGTTGTTTTTCCTGATCCTTCTGGCCCAAAAATTTCAACAATTCTGCCGCGCGGCAATCCGCCACCTAAAGCCAAATCTAAAGAAAAAGAACCGGTTGAAATTGTAGGCACCTCAATTCTTTTTTCATCGCCTAATTTCATTATTGCTCCTTCGCCAAATTTATCCTGCAAACTAGCCAAAAGAGAATCTAATTCATTTTTTGGACCTTCGTTTTTAATTTGTTTTTTTGCTGTAGCCATATTTATATTTTACACTATTTATATTTTTTCAGCAATTAATAAATTAGTTGATCCGCTTCTACCAAAAGGTATTCCGGCACAAATTACAATTTTATCCCCTTTTTCTGCAAAATTATTTTTAACTAGAATTTCTTTTCCTTTTTTAATAACTTCGCCTAAATCTTTAAAAGATTTTATCAAACAAGGATAACAACCAAAAGTTAAAAGCAACGACTTATAAGTTTTAATATTGGGGGTTAAGGCAATAACTGGTTGTTTTAATCTAAAACGACAAATAGTTCTAGCAGTATTTCCGGTTTCAGTTAGGGCAATAATAGCTTTAGCATGAATTTTATAACTAACACTTGCCACTGCATAACTTACAGCATCATTAATTAATCTAAAAGAAGAAAGTTCATATTTTAAAACTTCTTCAGAATCAAAATGGTTTTCGATATGCTTACTAACTCGGGCCATAGTTTCAACTGCTTTAACTGGAAATTTCCCAGTAGCTGTTTCTCCAGAAAGCATTAAGGCATCCGCGCCATCTAAAATAGCATTAGCAATATCATTTATTTCTGCTCGAGTCGGAAAAGGATTTATAATCATTGACTCCAATATTTGAGTGGCAACAATAACCGGCTTATAAACTTCATTACATTTTTTAATTATATCTTTTTGTAAAATAGGAACTTTTTCTGGATTTATTTCTACTGCTAAATCTCCTCGAGCTACCATAATTCCATCAGATAATTTTAAAATATTATCAAAATTATTAATTGCTTCTTCAGTTTCGATTTTAGAAATAATTTTAATATTTGATTTATTTTTTTCTAAAATTTTTTTTAAAAACAAAATATCTTCTTCTTTTCGAACAAAAGAAATTGCAATAAAATCAAAATTATTTTTTATAGCAAAATAAACATCTTCTAAATCTTTTTGAGTTAAAGATTTAATTTTTAAATTACTTCCTGGAAAATTAACGCCTTTTTTGTTTTTTAAAATCCCGCCAACAATAACTTTGCAAATTAAATCATTTTTATTTATTTTTTCTATTTTTAATTCAATTTTTCCATCATCAAGTAAAACCCTTGCTCCTTTTTTAATTTCTTGAGTTATGTTTTTATAATTAATAAAAACTCTTTTTTCATCCCCAAGACAAAAATTAGTAGTTAAAACAAATTTCTGTCCAGAAGATAAATAAATTTCTTCTTTATAAAGATCTCCTATTCTTATTTTTGGACCACATAAATCTCCTAAAATTGCAACTGGCTTTTTTAATTTTTTAGAAGCAGAATTTATTAATTCAATATTTTTTTTATGATCTTCTATTGATCCATGAGAAAAGTTTAAACGAAAAATGTCAACTCCAGATTCAATAAGTTTTAATATTGTCTCTAATTTATTTGAAGCTGGACCTATAGTTGCAACTATTTTTGTTTTTTTAATCATAATATTAACTTATTTAAAATATTTTAAATTTTTAAAATTTTCCATTTTAATTTAGGCAATTTACAAATTATTGTCAATGCGCTGATTTTAATTAAGCTCATAGTTTCATAAAAATATTTTAAATTTACAAGACTAAACTAAATGCTTAAATTTTTTAATAATTAATTTAAAAATTATTTGTTGAGGTAGAGGTTGAAGTTGACGTAGGTAAATTTTGCAACTCGGGTTGTTTTTTTTCATAAAAAATTTGTCTTAAAATTTTTGTTTCTTGGCCTAATAATTTTTGAACTTTAATTTCAATATTATTTAATCCGGGCTGAAGCATTATTTCTTTACTAAATTCTTTGTTTTCATTTAAAACAGCTTCTTCTGAGTTTATAAAAACTTTATCTCCATTTTGAACTCGTCCAGATAAAATAAATTTATTTTCATTAGTAGTTAAAACTTGCGGCGAAAGATTTAATTCAATAACTGGTTTTCCAAAAATAACATTAAATCTTAAAATTAAATAAATTAAAATAATAACTCCAATAAAAGCAATTAAAAAATATTTAAATATTGCTTCTTTAGCAAAACGATTTTTAGGCAACTCATCTTCTGCTCCAGATGTTTTTAAATCTTTTTTATTTTTAAAATATTCCCACCACGATTCAGAATTAAAATTTAAAATTTTTCCTAATTTAGTTAAATATCCCCGAACATAAGGCGCGGCTGGCAAATCAACTAAATTTTCATTTATTAAATTATTTAAATAACTTAAACTAATTCCTGATATTTCAGATAAACGTTTTAAATCAATGCCTTTTTCTTTAATCTTTTCTTCTATAAAAATTTTAAAATTTTTATTTTCTTCGTTATTCATTTTTTTATTGACTATTTATTTTATCTAAATAAACTTCCCGCGGCTTTGCGCCTTCGCCCGGACCAATAATACCATTTTCTTCCATTAAATCTAATAATCGGGCGGCCCGAGCATAACCAATTTTTAAACGACGTTGAAGCAATGAAGCTGAAGCTTTTTTTGCCTGAAAAACAACTTGCAGCGCTTCTTCATAAAGCTCATCATCTGCGCCATTATCTTTAAACTCATCAAAATTAATTTCCTGACTATTAAAATTAGAACCATTTTCAAAATTAATTTTCTCTTCGTCTTCAGCATTTTCTTCGTAAATTAATTTATTATTTTCAAGAATAAACTCAACCACTCTTTTTGTTTCTTCTTCAGAAATATAAGCGCCTTGAACTCGTTTTGGTTTTGAAAGCTCTCCAGAAACAAAAAGCAAATCTCCGCCGCCTAATAATTTTTCTGCTCCGGCCATATCAAGTATAGTTCTAGAATCAATTTGGCTCGCAACTTGCAAAGCAATACGGCTGGTAATATTAGCTTTAATTAAGCCAGTTAAAACATCAACTGATGGTCTTTGAGTTGATAAAATTAAATGAATTCCAGTTGCCCGAGCCATTTGAGCTAAACGAACAATTGATCCCTCAACTTCCCGACCAAAACTAGCCATTAAATCAGCTAATTCATCAACTACAATCACTAAATAAGGCAAAATATTTTCTTTGTTTTGAGAATTATAACTTTTAATATCCCGACTGCCAGCCTGTTCTAAAAGTTCATATCGCCTTTCCATTTCACTAATTGCCCATCTAAAAACATTAACTGCTTTCTTAGTATCAGTTACTACTTGAGAGATTAAATGTGGAAGGCCACTATATAAACTTAATTCTACTCTTTTTGGATCAATTAAAATTAAACGTAATGTTTCTGGCGAATTTTTATATAAAAAAGAAGTTAAAATAGCATGAATAGTTACTGATTTACCAGAACCAGTTGCGCCAGCAATTAAAAGATGAGGCATTTTTTCTAAATCCGGAAAAATTGGTTCGCCAGAAACATCGCGGCCCAAAACAAAAACTAAATTTCCTGATTTTTGAAATTCTGGATAAGCCATTAAATTACCAATACGAACTACAGCTGCAGATTTATTTGGGACCTCAATACCAACCAAAGATTTTCCGGGAATAGGCGCTTCAATTCTAATTGGATGCGCGGCTAAAGCTAAAGCTAAATCTTGATTTAAAGCTGTTATTCTTGAAAGCTTAACTCCTTCAGCAGGCTTTAAAGTATAACGAGTTACTTTTGGCCCAATATTAATTTCGCCCATTTCAACTGGAATGCCAAAACTTTCTAAAGTTCTTTTAATAATATTAGCATTAGCTCTTAAATCGCCAGTAGTTGGTTTTTCCGAAGATGATTTTAATAAGTCCAATGGCGGCGGAACATAATTTTTAAATTTTTTAGGAATATTTTTTTGAAATTTTGAAATGATTGGAATTTTAATTGCTTTTGATTCTTTTTCATCTAATTCTTCTTTTTCCAAAACCTCTTCTTCTAATTTTTCTTTTTCTGCGGACTCTTCTTTTTTATTTTCTTCTGATTTAGAAATATTATCAACAATAATTGGTTTTGGTTCTTTGGGTTTAGGCTTTGGAATTTTTAAAGGAATATTAAAAGTTGCCAAAATTGCTCCAATTAAAATAAATAAATTTAAAATTATAGCCGCAATTTTTCCAAATGGCACTTGAAAATAACTAAAAATTAATCCCAAAACTCCGCCTTTTTGAGCATAAAATAATTCAATTAATCCTAAAAATGATAAAATAAATATTGTTGCACCGAAAATAGTAATGCCAATAAATCTAGGCTGCTCAGAAACTAAAAGCATTATAGCAATTCCAAGCAAAGTTAATGGCAAAATAAAATATCCCACTCCAAATAAAAAACTTAAAATTTTGTATATAAATTCGCCCGCTGGTCCGGCTTTTTGAAATTCAGCCAAAATTAAAATAATGCTTATGGCTAAAAAGCTTATTGCCCAAAGGCTTTTTTTGGTAGCAGGATGAAGACGGTTTATTTTTAATTCATTATTTTTATTGTTTTTGTTATTTGAATTTTTAGCCATTGCTTTTATTTTGATACATTTTAGGTTAAAATTCAATATAAGACTTTTAAATTAAAATGAAATTAACTAAACAATTATTAAAAAGCATTAAAAGCAAAGAAATAATAGTTTTTGATTTAGATGGCACTTTAACTTTAAGCAAAAGCAATTTAGACCAAGAAATGGCTGAGCTTTTGGCTAAATTATTAAAAATAAAAAAAGTAGCAATTATTGGCGGAGGAAAATATAAACAATTTGAAAATCAGTTTTTAAAATATTTAAATTGCGGTTCTTTACAAAAAAATTTATTTTTGTTTCCAACTAATGCCACAGCTTTTTATAAATTTAAAAACAATAAGTGGTTAAAAATTTATGAATTAATTTTAAAAAGAAACGAAGTTCAAAAAATATTTAATGCCTTTAATCAGGTTTTTGAAAAATTTAATTATCATCATCCAAACGTTACTTATGGCTCAGTAATTGAAAACCGCGGAACTCAAATTACTTTTTCCGCTTTAGGCCAAGAGATAGTAAACCAACTTGGCAAAGCTGGATTAAAACTTAAAGAAGATTGGAATAAAAAAAATAATAAATTAAGGATAAAAATGGCAAAAGAACTTCAAAAATTGTTGCCGGAATTTGATGTTAAAATTGGCGGTTTAACTTCAATTGATGTTACTCCTAAAGGTATAGACAAAGCTTATGGCTTAAATCAAATTTCTAAAAACCTTAAAATTCCAATTAAAAAAATGGTTTTTGTAGGCGATGCCCTATATCCCGGCGGCAATGATTACGCAGTTAAAAAAACAGGGGTGCTGGCTCTTCAAGTTAACAGCATTGATGAAACTAAAAAATTAATTGAAAGCATAGTAAATTAATTTAAAATTTATTTTGCATTTATTATTTTTTTTAGTTTATAATAAAATTTATGATTTATTTAATTTCTGGCAAAGTTTTATTAAAATTAAAAGATTTTTTAGTAGTTGATGCTGGAGGAGTTGGTTTTAAAATTTTTACCACAGAAAAGGTTTTAAAAAAAATAAATCTTGATGAAAAAAATACTTTTTATATTTATTTTCATTTTCGGGAATCAAATATTGAGCTTTATGGCTTTTTAGACCAAAAAGAGCTTGAATTTTTTGAATTATTAAATTCAGTTTCCGGAGTTGGTCCAAAATCAGCTCTTTCTATTTTAGAAAAAAATGATATTAAAACTTTAAGTTTGGCAATTAAAAATAATAAAATTGAATTTTTAACCCGAGCTTCAGGAATTGGACAAAAAACCGCAGAAAGAATTGTTTTAGAATTAAAAAATAAAATTGAATTAATTAGCGAAGATAAAAACATAGATCTTGATTCTAATCTTGATGTTTTAGAAGCTTTAATTAGTTTAGGTTATAATAAACAAGAAGCCAAACAAGCAATCGCTGGTCTTGATGATTCTTTAAAATCTTTTGAAGAAAAATTTAAAACTGCTTTAAAATTATTAAATAAAAAATGAATAATTTAGATTTAATTATTGAAAAAATTAAAAAAATTGGTTTTATTAGAAAAATTTTTGAATGGCCTGTAGTTAATACTGCTTATCATTTTTTTTTATCTTTTTTAGGAGCTTTAATTTATGGTTTTCCCTCGAAAAAATTAACAGTTATTGGCATCACTGGAACAAAAGGAAAAAGCACCACTAGCTACTTAATTTACCGTCTTTTTAATGAAGCTGGTTTTAAAACTGGATTAATTTCAACGCCATTAATTGGGATTGGAGATCGGGTTTGGCAAAATACATCAAAACAAACAATGTTAGGCCGACTGGCGATTCAAAAACTTTTAAAAGAAATGGTTTTAAATAATTGCCGATATGCTGTAGTTGAAACTTCATCTGAAGGAATTTTACAACATCGCCATCAATTTATTGATTATAAAATTGGAATTTTTACTAATTTATCTCCAGAACATATTGAACGGCATAAAGGTTTTGCAAATTACCGCCGAACCAAAGTTAAACTTTTTAAAAAAATAGCCAAAAGAAAAGATGGTATTGGAATTTATAATTTAGATGACGAAAATGTTGAATACTTTTTAGAACCAAATATTAATTATAAATATGGCTTTACTTTATCTAAAGAAGAAAGTGAAAAAGAAGCTTTGGTTTCAAAATTGATTCGAGGAACAAACATTCATCTTTATTCAAACAAAACTACTTTTACTATTCATCATAAAAAATTTGAAACAAAGTTGCTTGGATTATTTAATGTTTATAATGTTTTAGCCGCAATTGCTGCAGCTTTGGCTTGCAAAATTGAAGTTGATGCTATTCAAAAAATTTTGCCATTAATTGAACCGCCGCCGGGCAGGTTTGAAATAATTGATTTTCAAGGTTTTAAAATTATTATTGACTATGCTCATGAACCAAAGAGCTTAGAATCTGTTTATCAGGGCGTTGAAATTTTTAATCCTAAAAATAAAATTTGTCTGCTTGGAGCACAAGGCGGAGGAAGAGATATTTGGAAAAGAGAAGCAATGGGTGAAATTGCAGCTAAATATTGCGATTATATTTTTTTAACTAATGAAGATCCTTATGATGAAAATCCGGAAAATATTTTAAATGATATTGAAAAAGGATTATTAAAAGTATCAAACAAAGAAAAAAAATTTAAAAAATACTTTAAAATTATTGATCGCCAAGAAGCAATTAAGCAGGCAATTTTGTTAGCTAAGAAAAACGACGTTGTGATTTTAACCGGAAAAGGAGGCGAGGTTTGGATGTGCGTTGAAAATAATAAAAAAATTCCATGGGAAGAATCAAAAATAGTCCAATCGATTTTAAAAGAAATAAAAAACCCTGCTTAAAGCAGGGTTTTTATTAAGCTTAGAGCTTATAACTTTTACCTTCTTCCCCCTCTAAAACCTCCTCTAAAAGATTGCATTTTTTGACGATGACAATCTTTACAAAGAAGCTCTCCGATTCTTGATGGATCTGGTTCAAATGGCAAGCGATCAATTTTTGCTCCGCACTTTGAACAAGTCCAATCTCCAGTATACCACTGACGGTCAGCCCACGGTTTATTATTATCCATATTATTTTAATTTATTTCGCCCTTTATTTTTCCGATAACGTGGGCTTACCTTAATAGATCGCCGCACGATTTAATATCTTTTATTTTATTTATTTAATTCGCTTTCAATTGCAGATTTAAAAACTTCATAAGGTTGAGCCCCAACAATTTGTTTGCCATTTAAGAAAAAGGTTGGTGTGCCATTTACGCCAATTTTAACTCCATTTTCATAATCTTTTTTAATTTTATCTTGATATTTTTTAGAGTCTAAACATTGCTTAAAATCTTTAGTATTCATTTTTAAATCTTCGGCAATTTTAACATAATCCAAATTAGCTAATTCATTTTGTTTTTGAAAAATAACATCGTGATACGTCCAAAATTTTCCTTGATCTTTGGCGCAATTAGCAGCTAAAGCTGCTGGCTGGGCATAAGGATGTCCGGGCAATGGAAAATCGCGATAAATCATTTTAACTTTTCCGGTTTCAATAAATTCTTTGCGCAATAACATTTCGCTTTCATTAAAAAATTTTTCGCAAAATGGACACTGGTAATCACTATATTCAATTAAAGTTATTGGCGCTTTAGGATCGCCTAAAATAACATCATTTGAATTAATTTTTAAAACTTCAGCCAAATCTAATTGTCCAACTTGAGCTAATTGTTTTTCTTGATTTTGAGGTTTAGCTTCCTGAGCTTTATTATTATTTCCTTTAGTATAAAAAATAGACCCGGAAATTAAAATTGCGGCGATTAAAATGCTTATAGCTAAAAAATTTTGACTTAATTTATTATTATCTTCCATATTAAAGATGTTATAAGTTTATATGAAATAAAAAATTTGTCAAATCAATAAAATTTTTATTTAGGAATACTCATTAAAACAGATGTTTTTTTGCTAAAATCATAAATTAATTTATAAACTTCTAAAAGATTGTTTAAAGAATCTTGAATCAATAAGCTTGACTTTTCATTATCAAAAGCATCAATTGCGTTCCAGGCCTCATTATGCTTATTAACTGCTAATTTAAATTTGCTGCTAAAATCTTCAAATAATGATTTAATTTCTTCGTTTTCATCTGGTTTAAAAATTTTAATAATTTTACTAATTTCATCAATCCTATTTTCGGCTAAATTAAATAATTCTTCATTTTTATTCCATAAAATAAAATTATTAATTACTTGATTTAGGGGCAAAAACCTTGACTGGCGATCTTCTTTTAATGATTTAGCTGTATATTTTAATCCCTCTAAGCTTAAATTTTGAATTTGTGATTTTCTAAAATTTAAATAATCAATTTCTTTATCTAATTCATTAATTAATTTTTTCCGAAAATCTCCCACCGCTGTCTTAGAAATATTTATACCTAAAACAGTATTTTTATAATTTTGAGCTTCTAAAATTAAACAATCTAAAATATTTAATAAAATTTCTTTTCTTAATTTAAGTTCCTGATTGTATTGGCTTAAATAATCCAAATCTTTATTTTCTAAAACAGCTTGCAGTTCTTTAACTTTATCATCAAAAAAACAACTTAAAGTTTGGTTTTGATTGTTGTTTTCGGCAAAAACTTTTAAAAACGAACTTAAAAAAATAACTCCAAACAAAATAATACTAAGATATTTTTTATTCATAATTTAATTTATTTAGACAAATAATCTAAAGCTTCATCAACACTCAAAGAAGTTGACGAAGAACTTGAGCTTGTATTTTCATTGCTTAAAGAAGAGCTGGATTGAGTTTTAGAAGTTGATAATTCTTTTTTAATATCTTTATTTAAAGACGGATTTAAAATTATATTAGATTGATCCGGAGCTTTATAAATAAGATTAGAAAGCTGAATTTGAAAATCAATAGCGTCGGCTTCAGCTTTAATTGCTTCCGGGTTTAAAGCTCCTAATTTTGGAGTTAAAAAATGAAACAAAGAAAAAGCGAATAAAATTATAACCAAAACCGCAAAAGTTAATCCAAAAGAATAAATTGTTTGTAAAATTTTAATTTTTTTAGGCTGCCAAACAAAAACCGGCTGATTTAATTCAGTTAATAATTTTGCCCTTAAACTTAAAGCAAAATTTTTATCCGGTTTAATATCTTTTTTTAATTGTTTTAATAACTCTAAAATGTTCATTTTTAAATTTCTAAAATTTTTTTTAGCGCTTTGATAGCTCGGTGTTGCATTAATTTTACCGCGCCTTCGCTTTTGTTTATTACTTTAGCTACCTCTTTAATTGATAACTCTTCAATAAAACGCATAATAATAATGTCTTGATAATCTGGTTTTATTTTTTTTATTGCGGCTTTTACTTTTTCAAGTTGAATTTTTAAATCCAAACTATCTTTTTCATTTTCCGGACTTTTTAAAACATTGGCTACTTCTTCTAAAGAAACATTTAATTTTTTGCTGCGATAAAAATCAATTACTTCGTTTCTGGAAATTCTATAAAGCCAGCTGGAAAAAGGAAAGCCTTGCTCTTCGTAATCTTTTATTTTTTTAAAAGCTTGGAAAAAAACCTGATGAGTTAAATCTTCAGCATCTTCTTTACGGTTTACTTTTAAATAAATAAACCTGTAAATTTGCTCGTAATAATGATCATAAAGCAATCCAAAAGCTTCGCTTTCTCCTTGTTTTGCCCGTTGAATTATAATATTTTCATTATCTAACATAGAAAACGTTTTTTGTAAACTTAAGTTACGGCTTTAATTTTAAACTAATTTTAAATAAAAACAAATAAAAACCTAATTATTATTATAAAGTATAAACATAAAAAATGTAAGATTAGTGCAGTTTACCCCGACGCTTCGGGGCTCCGAAGAGTCGAGATAAACTGTGGCGATCTTACATTGATGTCTTAAAATTAAAAACGAAAAACGCAAAGTGCAAAACGCAAAATAAAAATTTTGAATTAAGAATTTAAATATAGATTCTAGATTATATTTTCTAGATTATATTTTCCAGATTCTTTTTTGTTGTTTTACATTTTTAGTTTTGCGCTTTACGTTTTTTATTTTTCATTTTGCGTTTTTCACTTTTAACTTTTAATTATTCCTCCGCCAAGCAATTCAAAAAATTTTTTATCAGGCGCGTAAAAAACAGCGGATTGGCCCGGAGCAACAAATTTTTGCGGTTCATCAAAAATTAATTTAATTTTATTTTTTAACATTAAAATACAAGCTTTAAATAATGGCTGGCGATATCTGACCCGGGCAAAAACTTTTAATTCTTTTTTATCTTTTAATGCTTTTAAATATTGATCATTTAAAAAATTAATTTTTTCCAAATAAATTTCTTTTTTATACAAAGCTGGATGATTTTGGCCATAGGCTACAATTAAAATATTATTTTTAATATCTTTATCAACCACATATAAAGGCTCATTAAAATTTTTGTTCAATCCTATTCCGCTAGCAGAAGCGCCAATGTGTCTTTGCCCAATAGTATAAAACCAAACACCGCGATGTTTGCCAATAATTTTTCCATCTACAGTTTTAATATCCCCTTCTTTTTCTTGAATAAATTTAGACAAAAAATCAAAAATTTTAACTTTGCCTAAAAAACAAATTCCCTGTGAATCTTTTTTATCAAAAACCGGAAGATTGGCTTTAGCTGCCATTGCCCTAACTTCTGTTTTTAAAAAATCTCCAATTGGAAATAAAGAATTTTTAATTTGATCTTGATTAAGTTGCCATAAAAAATAAGACTGATCTTTAGACAAATCTTTAGCTTGAATTAATTTTTCAATACCAGTTTTATTATTTTTTATTTTGCGGACATAATGGCCAGTAGCAATAAAATCCGCGCCAAATTCTTTGGCTTTTTTTAAAAATAAACCAAATTTAATTTTAAAATTGCATAAAACATCAGGATTGGGAGTTAATCCTTTTTTGTAAGTATTAATTAAATAATTAACCACTTCCTTATAATATTCTTTTTCAAAATCCCAAACATAAAAAGGAATGTTTAAAATTTCAGCTACCCGTCGGGCATCTGCTGAATCTTTTTCCCAAGGGCAATCAACTAAATTTTTGTCTGACCAAGAACGAATAAAAACGCCAACTACATTGTAGCCCTTTTTCTTTAAAAGCATTGCGGCCACTGAACTATCCACTCCGCCAGACATACCAACAAAAACAATCTTTTTAGATTGCTTATTTTTTTTCATATTTTTATTTTATATTAAAAACAATTAAAATGGAGCGGCTTGATTTATTATTACTTTATTATCTTTAAAATCAACTTCATAAATTGAAAGGTTGGGAGCTAAAGCTAAAACTGTTTGTTTTAATTGCTGATTAAAGGTTTCTTTTAAAATTTGATTAAACTCTTCTTTTAAAATTCCAGTTGATTTTATTTCCTCTAAATTTAAAATTTTTTTAGCTATATTTTCAAACAAATCATTAGCTAAACCCTGATGAAAAACAAAAGCCTGCTTATCCCCTTTTTTATGCAACATTCCAATGTTTTTATTATTAATTACAAAAATTGCAAACTCGTTATGATTACCTTCTAAAACCATTTCTTTTATCCCTTCTTTTTTTAATTTTTCTAAATAAGAAAAAATAAAATCTAAATCTTCGGCTGCTGCACCGTAGTTTAAAGGAGATTGTTTAGCTAATTTCATATGGCCGCAGCCAGCAATAATTCCTTGATCTACAGAATGATCATCGGTATGCATTTTAAAATTTTTTGGCCCGCCTAAATTTTCAATAATTTCATTAAAAACTTTTTCTTTTAAGTCTAAATTTAAGTTTAAATTTTGAATTTTGCGCAAAGTCGCTAAAAACAAAAGTAATATGCCGGGATCAGATCCCGGAATAGATCTTGGCGCAAGCCGGGCTTCGTCTTCGCTATACCGGCCATCAATACAAGAACTTAAAACATTTTGGCTGTTTTCAATTTCAAAAACAGATTCTTTAATAAAATCCTGAACTTCGCCTTCGCTTAATTGTCTTTTTTCAAAAGAAAACATTTTTTATTTAAAAAATAAGCGACAAAACTTTTATTTTTTATAAAATTAATATAAATTTAAAATATATGCAAATTTTAGCCATAGAAACATCTTGCGATGAAACTTCATTAGCTATAATTCAAGCTATGCATCAAAAAAGAAAATTGCCAAAATTTAAAATAATTAAAAATTTAATTTCATCGCAAATAAAAATTCATAAGCCTTTTGGAGGCGTTGTTCCCAATTTAGCCAAAAGAGAACATTTAAAAAACCTGCCAATTTTATTTAAAAAAATAAGCGGCGCGGATTTAAATTCTAATTCTATAAAATTAAAAAATTTTTTAAAAAAAATTAATTTATTAACTGTAACAGTTGGTCCGGGTCTTGAACCAGCTCTTTGGACTGGAATAAATTTTACAGAAGAAATAATTAAAAAATACAAAGAATTTAAAATAAAACCGCCAAAAATAATTGGTTCAAATCACTTACTTGGTCATCTTTATAGTTTTTTATTAGATCCTAAAATTACAAAAAATAAAATTCAAACTGAAAAAGAAATATTTCCTGGGGTTGGATTAATTGTTAGCGGCGGACACACCATTTTAGTTTTAATGCAATCTTTATTTGAATATAAAAAATTAGGCGAAACCCGTGATGATGCTTGCGGCGAAGCTTTTGATAAAGTAGCCCGAATGCTTAATTTACCTTATCCCGGCGGCCCAGAAATTGAAAAATTATCTTCTTTTGGCAACCCGCAGGCAATTAATTTCCCAAGACCAATGCTTTTAGATAAATCTTATGATTTTAGTTTTTCCGGATTAAAAACTTCAGTTTTTTATTATTTGCGCGACCACAAAAATCAATTATTTGATGAAAAATTTAAAGCTGATGTTAGCGCTTCGTTTGAAGAAGCGGCTTTTGAAGTTTTAATTCAAAAAACATTTCGGGCTTTAAAAGAATTTAAAGCTAAATCAATTTTACTTTCTGGAGGAGTTTCAGCTAATAAAAATTTAAGAAAAAAATTTTCATCTTTAGCTAAAAAAGAAAAGGTGTTGTTTTTTGTCCCGCCTTTTGTATATAATACAGATAACGCTGTAATGATTGGGGTTTCGGCTTATATCTTAAATAAAAAAAATAAAAATTATAAGCTTTATGCTCGCGGCGATTTAAATATTAATTAAAATGGAAAAAGAATTAGCACCAAGATATAGCCCCGAAGAAATAGAATCAAAAATTTATAAATTATGGGAAAATTCCGGATATTTTAATCCAGATAATTTGCCTTTACCAAAAAAAGCAAAAGGCTTTTGTATTATTATGCCTCCGCCCAATGCCAATGGCGCCTTACATATGGGGCATGCAGTTTTTGTTACTTTGCAGGATATTTTAATTCGTTTTTGGCGAATGAAAGGTTTACGCGCTCTTTGGCTGCCCGGAGCAGATCATGCTGGCTTTGAAACGCAAGTAGTTTATGACAAAAAATTAGAAAAGGAGGGTAGAAATCGTTTTGAAATTGATCCTCAAATTTTATGGCAGGAAATTTGGAATTTTACTCAAGAAAACAAAAAAGTAATGGAAAGCCAATTAAAAAGATTAGGCGCTTCTTGTGATTGGTCGCGCGAAAAATTTACTTTAGATCCAGATATTATAAAAACTGTTTATGAAACTTTTGAAAAACTTTATAAAGATGGCTTAATTTATCGGGAATTAAGAGTGGTAAATTGGTGCACTAAACATCAAACTGCTTTATCGGATTTAGAAATAAAATATGTAGAAAAAAAAGATCCGCTTTATTACCTTAAATATGGTCCATTAACTTTAGCTACTGTTCGGCCAGAAACTAAATTTGGCGACACGGCTTTAGCCGTTAATCCCAAAGATAATCGTTATAAAAAATATATTGGCCAAGAAATTGAAGCCCGAGATGTTTTGGGCCCAATTAAGATTAAAGTTATTGCTGATCCAGCAGTTGATCCTAATTTTGGCACTGGAGTGGTTAAAGTTACGCCAGCTCATGATCCAGCTGATTTTGAAATTTGGCAAAGACACAAAAATGAAATACCCGGCCCCAAAATAGTTATTAATGAACGTGGCA
>JBMFRD010000001.1:0-13255 GCA_049968295.1 Minisyncoccia bacterium | reverse complement strand
CCTTTTCAAGGTTTAAAAGTTTTAGAAGCCCGGCAAAAAATAGTTGAAGAATTAAAGCAATTAGGACTTTTAGAAAAAATTGATGAAAATTATACCCATCAAGTTGCAACTTGTTATAAATGCGGAACAACTCTTGAACCCTTGCCAAAAATGCAATGGTGGATAAAAATGAAGCCTTTAGCTCAAAAAGCTGAGAGCATTATTAAAAAAAATAAAATTAATTTTTATCCTAAACACAGCAAAAAAGTTGCTTTGCATTGGCTAAAAAATATTCGCGATTGGAATATTTCGCGTCAAATTAATTGGGGCATTCGGCTACCAGTTTGGTATTGCAAAAATAATTGCAAGCCAATAATTTCAAGCACTCCCCCAAATAAATGCCCGGCTTGCGGCACAAAAGAAATTTATCAAGATCCAGATGTTTTTGACACTTGGTTTTCTTCCGGACAATGGCCTTTTGCCACGCTTTTAAATACTGGCCCTAAAAAAGGAGAAGATTTTAAAAAATTTTATCCAACCGATGTAATGGAAACTGGTTATGATATTTTATTTTTCTGGGTTTTAAGAATGATTATGCTTGGGATTTACCGCACTAAAAAAATCCCATTTAAAAATGTATATTTGCATGGCATGGTTCGGGATAAAGATCGCCAAAAAATGTCTAAATCCAAAGGCAATGTTATTGATCCTTTAGGCGTGGCTCAAATTTATGGAGTAGACGCAGTACGCATGGCGTTAATTATTGGAAATACTCCAGGCAACGATATTATTATTTCTGAAGAAAAAATAAAAGCTTATCGTAATTTTGCCACTAAAGTTTGGAATATTGCCCGATTTATTTTAATGCACAAAAATCAAATTAAAATTTCAAATAAAATTAAATTTAGTTCTAAAAATAAATCTAAAATAAACCAAGCTTTAAAAATAAAAAAACAAGTTGAAAAACATTTAATTAATTTTGAATTTCATTTAGCCGGGCATAAAGTTTATCATTACATTTGGCACACTTTTGCTGATAAAATAATTGAAGAATCAAAAAAATATCTTTACGCAGGCAATGAAAAAGAAAAGCAAGAAACTTATTTAATGCTTGAAATTATATTCCGGGAATGCTTAAAAATGCTTCATCCTTTTATGCCTTTTATTACTGAAGAAATTTATCAAAAATTTAATCCCAATAAACTATTATTAATTGAAAAGTGGTAATTTAATTTTTATTTTTTATAAACAAACAATTTTTCAAATTTAGGATCTTTATTATTTGGCCAAGTATTTATAATTTCTATTGGCTGCCAATTTAAAAAATGAGAAGTGTTAGTAATTACAATTGCTCCGGGTTTTAATTCTTTTTTTAATTTTTCTTCTAAAATAGGCATTAAATCATACCATAAATAAGTATAAACAACATCAGCTGCTTTTAAATTTAAATTAAAAATATTTGCTGATATAAAATTAATTTTAACTCCAAAAAACAAAGCTTTTATTTTAGAAATAAATATTCTAAATTTGTTTTTATCAATTCCAAAAACCTCTAGGCGCGGAAAACTTTTTTTAATTTTTAAAACTACTTTTCCATGACCGCAGCCTAAATCATAAAAATTTTTTGCTTGCGGATTATATTTATTAATAATTTTTATGATTTCTAAAATTGCTTTTTGAGAAGTTGGCAAATCGTGCCCAAAAATTAAAATATCTAAAATAAAAATTAAATAAATAATCGCAAAAATTAAAAATATTAAAAAAAATATCCAAATCATAAATAATATTTTTTAAATAAATCAAACATAGCTTTGGCAATGCTTTCTTTTTCATTATTTAAAGTATGAAGTTCAATTGAAGGCAAAGTGTTTAATTCCAAAATTCCGCATTTTTGATTTTTATAAGATTGAGCAATATCCAAAGCCACAAAATCAATTCCAACCACTAAAATATTAAACAATTTTGCAATATTTTGAAACATTTTTTTATTATCTGGATGAATTTTAAAAGTCACATCTTCCAAATCTCCGCCCAATCTTAAAAATGGGTCTTTTTGTAAATAAACCACTTCGCCCTGATTAGGAACGCTATTATAAGTATAACCTTTTTGCTTTAATAACTCATCAGTAGTATTATTAATTAAAATTTTGGATAAAATAAAATTTTTATCATGCGGATTGCCGCGCAAAGGATTTGAATTTTTTTTATTAACTAATTCTAAAATTGTTGATTGGCCATTGCCGCAAACATTGGCTGGAATTTGCTTTACACAAAAAACTTTTTCAAAATCAATTACTGTTGCCCGAAAAACAAATCCCGGAATATATTCTTCAATTAAAAAACTCGGCGCGTATTCTAAAGCTTTGTTTATCCCCTTTTTTAAATCTAAATCATTTAAAATGTTTGAAGTAATATGACGGGCAAAAGTCCCGTTTTTAGGCTTAACTACTAATGGCCAACCTAATTTTTTGCCGTATTTTAAAGCTTTATTTTTTTCCCAAAACCAAAAAACTTTTCCTTGCGGCACGGGAAAATTATTTTCAATTAAAATTTTTTTAACATAATTTTTATTATCAATTAAATTAATTTTGTAATTTAAGTGATCGGCTATAGGCAATCCCTGAAAATATATTTCTTTATTATTAATTTTTACCAAAAAATTATTAGTATAACCAAAAATACTTTTCCCAATAAAAACCTTAAATTTGTTTTTTAAAATTTCAGAAATAAAAATTTTAGAACGTAAAGCAATTTTTAAATTTTCTAAATTTTTAATTTCTTCATATTTTAAAAGTCTCAAAAAAACAAAAATTTTTTCAAAAAAGCCATCAAAAAAACTAATAAATTTAGAGTGCAGTTTTAAAGGCGGCAATAAAGACAAAAAATCATCCAACCAAGATTCCAAATGATTTATTTTGAGACGGCCGCAATCAAAACAATATTCTTGAAAAAACTTCATTTTTGTATTATAATATATAAAGTTTGGGGATGAAAGGCGTTGATGGAATAAGATTAAAAAACTTGCGAGCCGGGCTGGAATCCCGCCCTAATTTTTAGGGAAAACTTCCAAAAAACAAAAACTGCCAACCAAAGAGTTGCAGCTCCAGCTTTAGCTTTTGCCTAAGGCTGGGATCGGCCAAATCCCGCCTTTCGGATTTGAATCCGGTCTTATAAAGAAAAGGCTCGCTTTGATGTTTAGCCTCAAAACATCAAAGTTAAATTAATGAGGCAAATTCGCTCCGATTTATCGGAACTACGCTCGTAGAAAGTTTTTTAAGATTATTTCCAGACGCGGGTTCAATTCCCGCCATCTCCACCGATTGTAATTTTACATTTATTAAATATTTACTTTAAAAATTTGCTTACCACAAACATTTTTTAGCTGTGTTCTTATGCTTAATTTTTAAAAACAAATTCTCTAACAATCAATCACTAACAAATACTACTAACAAAATACATTTTTAAATTTATTTTTATTACACTAAAGCCTAGAATATTTTTGCAAGAAGAAGATCTTTCTCAAACATAATTGACGCATACAAAATATTGACAAAATAAAACAACTTTAATATAGTATATAAAGCGCAGTTGAAAATCTCAAACTATCTCAAACTAAAGGAGGCTGGTCAAAGACATGGTCAAAGATCTGCTTAGAGACATATTTTCAAAAACATCTTTTAATGAAAAATGCATGTCAGTATTCTTATTACTGTTAATAGTCATGACACTAATCTCTTGGGGAATGTTAATTTTTACAATCATCGCTTCGATGGGAATCTTTCCCACGAAGACGGTGGTAACTGTGGTTGAAGCCAAAAAAGTAATTCCTGCTTATAATACTTCTGTCATGGTGGGAAAAATCATAATCCCGCAGCATCAACCGGGATATTATCAAATCAGAACAAAAATTGAGAATGAGGAAATTGACATTCCTGTTGAAAAAGATTTCTTCGATAAAATCAATGTCGGAGAAAAAATAAAAGTTGATTACGGATTAAAAATATTTAATTCGTACCAGCTGATTAAAATAACCCAGTTAACACGTACAAATTAAATCATTAAATCAAATCTAAAGGCCTCAGCGACAACAACATCGCTACGTGAGGCCTTTTTATTTTTACAAAAAACTTTATTAGTAAAAAAGTTATTTTTTACTATTTATTTTTACCTCCTAAAAAGTAAGAATTTTTTAAAAAATAAATTTGACTTAAGTAGAATGAGCAAATACCAATATTTGACAATTAAACTTAATTGTTTATCATAAAATTATGAAGTCTAAAAAAATAAAATTAATTGTGGTTGGTTTTTTGTTTTTAGCAATGATTTTATTGTCTTTTGGGACATTGCTTCAAAATTCCGGAGCGCCAACTAATTCAAGCCAAAACCAATCTCAAAATCAATCTGAGCCGCAAACCAAACAAAGTGATAATAATGTTTCCAATTTAGGAAATAAATTAATTTATTTTTATGGTCAAGGCTGTCCGCATTGCGCTAAAGTTAATGAATTTTTAAAATCCAATCCGCCAAAATTTAATTTAGAAAAAAAAGAAGTTTATTATAACGAATCTAACCAAAAAGACTTAATGGCTGCGGCTCAAAATTGTGGATTTAAAACAAATCAAATTGGCGTTCCATTTTTGTGGACGGGTAAAGATTGCATTGTTGGCGACGAGCCAATTATAAATTATTTTAAAAACTTAAATAACAATCTTTAATGATTAAATTTAAAAAATTTTTTCAATTTAG
The DNA here is from genome assembly GCA_049968295.1 of Minisyncoccia bacterium. Taxonomy (GTDB): domain Bacteria; phylum Patescibacteriota; class Minisyncoccia; order UBA6257; family 2-01-FULL-56-20; genus JANWZH01. Next base: position 8,530 of record JBMFRD010000001.1, on the reverse strand, counting down.
TATTATTGGAATAATTTTATTTTTAACCAAAAAATCTTTGGCAGTTTGCCCATTGTGCGTTGTGGCTGTGGCTGGCGGAATTGAATTATCCAGATGGTTAAAAATAGATGATTTAATAACAGGTTTATGGATTGGCGGATTAATTGTGGCTTTAATTTATTGGACTATTGATTTTTTAAATAAAAAAGGCGCGCGTTTTTGGCTAAAAGAATTTTGGGCAATTTTATTTTGGTATGTTTTAATTTTTGGCGGATTATCTTGGTCTGGAATTTCAAGCCAACCAATTTCAAGCTTTTCATTTTTAAATAAAATTAATTTGGGAATAATTTTAGGCAGTTTAGGCTTTTGGTTTGGCGCAGAACTTTATACTTATTTAAAAGAAAAAAATAATGGCCGGGCTTATTTTCCTTTTCAAAAGGTCGTAATGCCAATTTTGCCGCTTTTAATTTTAAGCATTATTTTTTACTTAATATTAAAATAAAAATATGGAAAATAAAAATTTAGAACAAAAAATTAATGAATTTATTCAAAAAGCCGAACAAATGAAAAAAGAAGATAAAATGGATTTGTCTTCAGATCAAGATTTATCTATTGCTATAATGAATTTAATTAGCATTGAAGAACATTTTTTCTTTACTGGCGCAAAAACCGGCAAAACCGAATATTATGATTTAATTAAAGATGTCCGAGAAAAAGAACTTTTAAAAAAAATAATTAAAGAATATGAAGGCGAAGTGTGGTGTATTTCAAAACATTTATTAGCTGCCAGCTATCGTTTAATGGAAGTTGGAACCAAACAATTAGGAATGGGAAAATCAAAAGAAGCTTATGATTTATTTAATAAAGCTTATGCTTTGTATTCTTTGTTTTGGGGAATTAATTTAAAATTATTAAATATTTCTGACATTAAAAAAATTGATGAATTTGCCTTAAATAAACACGACAAAGATCAAAGCTTAAAAGAAATAACTTCTAATTCAAAAAGCGAGGAGCAAAAAGAAGAAAAAGAAGAACAAGGTGTTTTTAATAAACTTGGTAAATTAATTAAAAAAGCAATTGATTGTTGCATTGAATAACTAATTTAATAAATTTTCTAAAGTATTTTTTGCAGGTTTATTTTGAAAACAAATATTATAAAGCGTTTCTAAAATTGGAGCTTTTATATTTTTTAATTTAATAAGCGGCTTTAGGCCTTTTAAAGATTTTAAGCCTTCGCTTGGCTTGGTTATTTTTTTATTTTTTACTATTTGAAAACCAGCCATATAATTAGCTGAATTTTGACTTGAGCCAGTGGCAATTAAATCTCCTATGCCGCAAACTAAAAAAACAGTTTCTTTTTTAGCGCCAAAAGCTTTAACAATATTTGAAATTTCTTTTAAAGCGCAAGTTAAATAATAACCTTTAAAATTTTTGCCCAAATTTAAAGCATCAATCATTCCTAATCCAAGAGCATAAATATTTTTTAAAACCCCGGCTAAACAAACACCAGTTAAATCTTTAGATATTTCCACCTTAATTTTAGTTTGATTAAAAATATTTTTTAAATTTAAAACTTTTTTACTTTTACTGGCTAAAATTGCAAAGCCGTATAAATTTTTATTTAATTCTTCGGCAATCATTGGTCCATATAAAAGCCCAAAATTAGCTGAATATTTTTCCAAAATTTGATGCGGAAATTCTTTGGTTTTTAAATCAATTCCTTTTGATAAACAAATTATTGTTTTATTTTTTAAATTACTTTTTATTTTTTCCAAAATTTCTTTTAAGGCAAAAGCTGGCACAGACAAAAAAATAATATCAGCCCACAAAACTAAATCTTTTAAGTTTGTATTTGAAGTTGATTTCTTAGGATTTTTATCCCAATGTTTAATTTGATATTTTGATTTTAAAATTTTGCCTAAAGCTTGGCCAATTTCTCCCCAGCCAATAATTAAAATATTTTGCATAATTTTATTTTAAAACTTTATAGCGCAAAAGCAAAGTTCCAAAATCATTTAATTTTTTAAATTCTAAAAGTTGAAATTTATAATTTATTTGTTTATTAAATAATTTTATGCCGCTGCCAAAAATAATTGGCTCAAGAGTTAAATAAATTTCATTAACACAGCCTGATTCCATAAATAAAGTATAAATTGAAGCGCCGCCGCAAATTGCTACCTCAGAAAAACCGCGCTTTTCTAATTCAGTTAATAATTCGCACGGATTTTTTTGAGTTATTTCAACTCCTTCTGGTTTAAAATTTAAATCATTCGAATAAACGATGTTTAATCTTTCTTTTAATGGTTTTTTTATGGTTTCAAAAGTTTTTTTGCCAAAAACAACTACTTTAGCTTTTTTGGTCCGCTCAATAAAAAATTTTTTATCTTCTGGACTTGTCCAACTAAAACTTGAATCATTTTCAAGTTGAGCAATATAACCATCCAAACTTGTTGCGGCAATAATAAAACAATTCATTTTTTAAACTATTTTTAAACCGCCATTTCAGCTTTAATTGCTGGATGAAAATTGTAATCAATTAATTTAATATCTTCCATTTTAAAATCATCAATATTTTTTATTTCTGGATTTAACCAAAGTTTTGGCGCAGGATAAGGATGGCGTAAAAGCTGTTCTTTAACTTGATTAAAATGATTATGATAAATATGCGCGTCAGCTAAAATATGAATAAATTCTTTAGGCTTAAACCCGGTTACTTGCGCTATCATTGAAAGCAGTAAACTATAAGAAGCAATATTAAATGGCACGCCTAAAAACATATCACAGCTTCGTTGATACATCATACAAGATAATTTGTCTTGATTAACATAAAATTGAAACAAAATATGGCAAGGCGGCAAAGCCATTTGGTCTAATTCGCCCGGATTCCAAGCTGAAACAATTAATCGTCGGTCATTTGGGTCTTGTTTTATTTTTTCAATAACATTTTTAAGCTGATCAATTGTTTTTCCTTCCGGACTTTGCCACGACCGCCATTGCACGCCATAAATTCTACCAACATCGCCTTTAAATTTAGCTTTTGGCTGCCAATAATCCGCTTGAGCATTAGCATCCCAAATATGCGAACCTAATTTATGAAGCTCATTAATATCTGAACTGCCTTTAATAAACCATAAAAGCTCGGCTTTAACTGAATCAAAATAAAGTTTTTTAGTGGTAATAGCTGGAAAACCTTTTTCTAAATCAAAACGAAGCATCATTCCAAAAACAGAGCGCGTTGGAATGCCGGTGCGATTTGGTTTATCAACTCCGTTTTCTAAAACATATTTTAAGGCATTTAAATATTGCTCTTCCATTTTAATTTAAACCCGAACTGCCAAAACCTTTTTCGCCGCGATGGGTATTATCAAGTTCTTTAACTTCTTCTAATTCATAATTTATAATTGGCATAATTACTAATTGCGCAATTTTTGCGCCTTTTTGAATTTTATAAGTTTCTTTTCCTAAATTAAATAAAACCACCTTAACTTCGCCGCGATAACCAGAATCAATTACTCCAGCCATTGTTTTAATTTTATTATTTAAAGCTAATCCAGATTTATCCCAAACAAAACCAGCATAACCTTCTGGAATCGCAATTTTAATACCAGTAGCAATAGCTTTATTTTCCATTGATGGAATTTCCGTGTCTTCTACTGAAAACAAATCAATTCCAGCATCGCCTTGATAAGCTAAATTTGGAATTTTTGCTTCAGGATTTATTTTTTGAATATATATTTTCATTTTTTAATCCTTATCAATTTTACTGGCAATTGGGGAATCTTTTTGAATGGCGTATTTATGTTTTTCTTTTGAGCCATAAGGAAATTCTGCTGGAGAAGATAATTTTTCAAAAGTTAATGAACAAATTCTCATTCCTTCATATAAAACTACTGGCATTGGGCCCAAATTTCCTAATTCTAAAACAGCTTGCCCATTCCAACCCGGATCAAAACGAGCCGCAGTAGAATGAACCACAATCCCCAATCGGCCTAATGAACTTCGACCTTCCAGCCGAACCATTATATCATTTGGCAAAGAAAAACTTTCTTTAGTTATAGCTAAAGCAAATCCTTTAGGCTCCAAAACAAAACTTCCGCCTTCTTCAACTGTAATTTCATCCATTAAGTTTTCAAAATTTTTCATTTGTTTTAAATCTAAATAAGGATAAGGTTTAACTTTAAAAATTTTCATTGAATTGCCAAGGCGCAAATCCAAAGAACAAGGCCCAAGTTGAACCTCAAAATCAGGTTGAGGATTAACTTGAATAACGCCTTCTAAAATTAATTTTTTAATTTCGTGATCAGGCAAAATCATAATTTAATACTATAATAAAATTTAAAAAAAAGTAAAATTAGATAAATTAAATATTTATTTCTTTGGGTCCAGTAAGACCAATAATTGTTTTAGAATTATTAATTTTTTTAAGTAATAAATTAATATCATTAATATTTATTTTATTTAAAATTTTAAAATACAAATCTACACTTAAATTTCTTTCATTTTTTAACCATAAATATTCTAAAAAAGAAATTCTATTTATTGGATTTAAAAATGATCTTAAAATTAAATTCTGGGCTTGAATTTTTAAATCTTTAAAAATATCTTTATTTATTTTTAAGTTTTGAATTTCGTTGAAAATAATTTTTATAACTTCTTTAGGATTAAAAGTTTTAGTTTGAATAACAAACAAAGAACAATCGGATTTATGGTTGGAAAAAGCGCTAATTCCATAAACCAAACTTTTTTCAAATCTTAATTTTTGATAAAACAAACTGCTTTGCCCCAAACTTAAAAAGTTAGCTATTAAATCTAAACAAATCGCTTCTTTTAAAGAAATATTTGGAAGTAAAAAATAAATAAAAATAGAATAAACATCTGTATTGTTTTTTTCAAAAATAAATTGGTTTTTAAAATTTAAATTTATTTTTCTGGGCAAATCTAATTTTTGTTTTTTAAATGACAAATTTTTTGGGTTTAAATATTTATTTAAAAACAATTCTACTTCTTTTTTGTTTTTTTGGCTGCTGCTGGAATAAAAAAATGTATATTTTAAAGGATTATAATGTTTTTGATAATAATTTTTAATATCTTTTAATTTTGTTTTTAAAATTAATTTTTCTTTTTCTTTTGAAAAAATTTCGTTTTCTCCAAAAATTAAAGACATTATTTTATCAATTAAAACATTTTCTTTATTTTTATTTCTAATTTTATTTTCCTGAATAATAATTTGCTTTTCTTTTTCAAAAACATCCGGAGCAAAAAGCGGGTTGAAAATATTATCTAAAAAAACTTCTAAATTATTATTTAAGTAGTCAATATTCCCCTGCAAAACAAAACGAGTTCTTTCTAAATTAGTTGAAGCAAAAACAATGCTGCCAAATTTTTCAATAACCTGATTAGCAATTAAAACTGATGGAAAATTAATGCTGCCTTTTAAAGTTAACATATGCTCCAAAATATGCGAATACTGATATTCTGATTTTGTTTCATATCTTCTGCCAGATTTTACTAAAAAAACTAATGTAAAAATTTTATTATTTTTAATAAAATCAAAATTTAAATATTTCATATATAAAATTATAATTTTTTTAAATTTATAAATAAAGGAGGCTTTTAAAGCCCCCTTAAAAAATTATTTTTCGTCACTATAGGGATTATCACCGGCATTTTGGCTTCTAGGATTATTTTCCTGATCTTTTTCAGTTTCGTCTTCCCAATCTCCGCCCAAAATATCATCTAACCAGCCCATAGCTCGTTCTCCTTTTGCCTTGATTTCAGAAGGTTTTCAACCTCCTAATAAAAGTTTAGTAAAAAAAGAAAAGAATTGTCAAGATTTCTTCGCGGCCATTATATCTATTCTATAAAAAACAAACTTTTTTTGATTAAATTTATAATAACCTTACAAAGATCTAGTAAATTAAAAATATTTTTAGAATCTAAATTAAGTATGGTTATAAACACGAATCTGCCTTAGACAAAATAAACACATACAAAACTTTGAATTTTGTTTTTAAAAATGCTATAATATTAATAGTCCTGCTCTGATTCTGGATCAAGCAATTTTTAATGGGAGGAGTAACAGTGCCTAGCCCGTGGGCTCGGGCTGAGCTCCACCCACCTGGCTTAAGCCAGAATTAATCAGAGCAGGACCTAAAAATAAATCTAAAAATTTTTAGATTTATTTTTAGAAAATTATTTTTAGAAAAAAATTAACCTTTTAAAATTAAAACAAATTCTCCTTTTAAATGATTATCTTGAAAATAATTTTTTGCTTCTAAAATATTGCCTTGCCATTTTTCTTCATAAATTTTAGTTAATTCCCGAAAAACAATTAAATTAAAAGAAGGTCCAAAAACTTTTTCTAAAAAATCAAAAGTTTTTAAAATCCGATGCGGCGATTCATATAAAATAATTGGCCAAATTTTAATTTCTTTTAAAGAATTAAAAAATTTTTCTCTGCCTTTTTTATGCGGCGGATAACCTAAAAAAGTAAAATGGGATCCATCTAATCCTGAAACAGACAAGGCCGCGCTTAAAGCTGCTGGTCCGGGAATTGGAATAATTTGAATGTTTTTATTTTTTGAAATTAAAAATTGAATTAAATCCGGTCCGGGATCGCAAATTCCCGGAGTTCCAGAATCAGAAACCAAAGCTAAATTTTTATCTTCTAAAATTAATTTATAAACTTTATCATAAATACCTGCTTTAGAATATTTATGATAAGATAAAATTGGTTTTTGAATATTGTAATTATAAAGCAATTTTTTGGTCACGCGCGTATCTTCAGCTAAAATTAAATCAACTTTTTTTAAAGTTTCTAATGCTCTTAAAGTAATATCGCCCAAATTTCCAATTGGAGTGGAAACAATAAATAATTTCCCCATTAAATATCTAAATTTTTAACCTCGCGGCTTTTAGTTTGAATAAATTGTTTGCGCGGACCAACATCATCGCCCATTAAAATATTAAATAATTTATCAGCTTCAATCGCGTCTTCAATAGTTATTTGTTTTAAAATACGAGTTTCAGGATTAATGGTTGTTTCCCATAATTGTTCTGGATTCATTTCGCCTAAACCCTTATATCTTTGAATTGAAACTCCGGATATTTTTTCTTCGGCTTCATTTTTATTTTCTAAATTTTCATCGCTTTCATTTTTAGTTTCTTCTTTATCTTTTTTTAAAGCATCTTTTAATTTTTTATTTTTTAAAATATCAGCTAAAATTTTTTCTTTTTCCGCATCAGAATAAGCATAAAAAATTTCTTTGCCTTTTTGAATTCTATAAAGAGGCGGCTGAGCAATATAAAGATGCCCACCCTCAATAATTGGGCGGAAATATCTATAAAACAAAGTTAAAAGTAAGGTTCGAATATGCGAACCATCAACATCAGCATCAGTGGCAATAATAATTTTATGATATCTTAATTTTGATAAATCAAAATTTTCTGAAATTGCTGTGCCCAAAGCTACAATCAAAGCCCGAATTTCAGTATTGGCAAGCATTTTATCTAATCTGGCTTTTTCTACATTTAAAATTTTACCTTTAAGTGGCAAAATTGCCTGAAAACGTCTATCCCGACCTTGTTTGGCGCTTCCACCAGCTGAATCGCCTTCCACAATAAAAAGCTCTGATTCTTCGGCATTTTTAGAACTGCAATCTGCAAGTTTTCCGGGCAAAGTTAAACCTTCTAAAGCTCCTTTTCTTAATACTGTTTCTTTTGCAGCTTTGGCCGCTAATCTGGCTTTTGAAGCTAAAATAACTTTTTCAATTATTTTTTTAGCGTCTTGAGGGTGTTTTTCTAAAAATTCTTTTAAAGCTTCGCCAATTACAGCTTCAGTTGCGGTGCGCGCTTCAGGATTACCAAGCCGGGCCTTAGTTTGACCTTCAAATTGCGGCTCGCGTAATTTTATAGAAACAACCGCAACTAAACCTTCGCGCGTATCATCGCTTGTAAAATTTTCATCTTTTTCTTTTAAATAACCTTCGCTGCGGGCATAACTGTTTAAAACCCGGGTTAAAGCTGATCTAAAACCAGTTAAATGCATTCCGCCATCTGGAGTATAAATATTATTAGCAAAAGAAAGCTCCCGAGTTTCAGTATCATCAACATATAAAAAAGCTGATTCAATTTCTATTGAACCTTTGCCTTTATGATTTTCATTAGCTGATTCTTCTAAATTATATTCTTTGTGTACATAAAAAATTTCTTCTTGTAATTTTTTTTCGTCTTGAGATAAATATTTTACAAAAGACAAAAGCCCGCCTTCAAAATAAAATCCATAAAATTTTGGGACTTCTTTTCTTTTATCTAAAATATTAATTCTTACGCCTTTGGTTAAATAAGCTTGCTGGCGCAAGTGTTCTAAAATTTTTTTCTCATTAAATTCTAAAGTTTGGAAAATTTCAGGGTCAGGAGAAAAAGTAACTTTTGTGCCGCTTTGTCCGCATTTTCCTATTTTTTTTACTTTATATTTTGGAATACCGCGCTCATATTCCTGAGTCCATAATTCATTATCTCTACAAACCTCAACTTTTAACCATTTAGATAA